>CAZPLV010000046.1:0-11526 GCA_964587295.1 uncultured bacterium | reverse complement strand
CGCCGTACTGCTCAATGCATTCTCCGACAAGCTCAGCGTGCTTCTGTGTCTCAGCGAGGTGCTGCTCGAGCCGTTTCTTGAATGCTGCATTGTCCTGCACCAGCATCAGATGGCTCTCCAGCGTCTGCACCATCCCGAGCTCCATGGCTCGAGCATCATTCAACCAGGCAACATAGGTTGAGTTCATCGTAACTACCTCCTGTTGCAGGGTAGAGAATGACTGCCAGGCACACAGGGCACCAGCACGCAGTTTCAGGTGTCCACTGGCTCCTCACGTAACGCCCATGCCGAGGACAGCTCTATAATCGGGCATGCCCCAATTGATTGAACGTGCACGCGATCTCGCCAGGGAAAAACATGCCGGTGTTCACCTGTTCGATGAAGGCCGCACCGGAATGTTCGAACACATCAGCCAGGTTGCGGATTTCGTCCAGGAGCTGGGAGGCAGCAGCGAGATGATCACGGCCGCCTGGCTCCATGACATCGTTGAAGACACGGATGTAACGCTGGAGCAGGTCCGGGAACAGTTCGGAATGGAGGTCGCGAATCTGGTGGAGGGCCTGACTGATCCTGAACATTTTGAAGCCCTACCGCTGGAACAACGCAAACAGCTCCAGGCGGAGCGACTCGCGACGCTTCCGGACGACGTGAGGCGCATCAAGATTTGCGACCAGCTCTCCAATGTACAGAGGATAGTCAGCAAACCACCGCTCGACTGGTCGGCAGACGAGCAGTGGACATACATACAGGGTGCGCGAAAACTGGCTCTCGAGTGCAAAGGCCTGTGGCCAACCGCGGACGGTTGGTTCAATACCGCGTATGTCGAGGCCGCCAGCAAGTACCGGCCGGACGAAAACCACGTTATCTGACCGGGAACCTGTTCCTGAATGGTGACCGGGCAATAAGTGTAGGCTCATCAACTTACGCTACGCTGAAGCCATCATGACTGAGAGAACCGACGCGTCGCGGCCGGAACTCCTGGAGCCGACCACTGAAGCACAGGTCGATTCCCGGGCGGATGAACGTAACCACAATGCTCCACTGACTGAATCAGAGCCCCGCAACAGCGAGGAAATCATGCGCATCCGCGTGGATGAGGAAGACCGGTTGGCATTCCGGGTCGGCGTAAACATCCTGACGCTGGTCCTGATTGGGCTCGGAGTGTGGCTCATCTGGACCAGCTTCTTCGCAGGAAACTGATGAATCCGGACCTGTTCACCAGCACAGTCGGCCTGCTCTGGCTGCTGTTGGCGGTTGGTCTGCTCGCCACCATCGCCGCCGGTACAGTAACGGAAAGATATCGCCAGACGGTAGCTGCTGCTCTGGGTGCGTTGATGCGGCTGGCGCTGGGCCTCGGCCTGTTTGCGGTGCTTCTTTACACGACGCTCTACTTCCTGGCTCTTGTCGGTGGTTTCTATGAATCGCTCACCTGCAAGGTGGTGACGCTGCCGGCATGTGAAGATCCACTGGCCTTGCCGGCATGGCTGGCGTTGCCCGATCAGAGCGTGGGTGGCGTAATCGGCATTCTGCCACTGCTGGGAATTTTCCTGGCAAAGAGCCTGCAGGGTCCAAAACCAGCAGAAAGACTGGCTGCCGGTTCCCGCTGGTCTGGGTTGCTCACCTGGCTATATGCAAATGCCAGCATTATTGCCATTTTCTTTGTGGAACTGTGGCTGGCCTGGCTGCGCGGTGCAGCCGAAGCCGCCGACCGGCAGGTACGCCTCTCACTCGGTCTGGACGCAGACTTGCCCGCCGCTTACCTGGGCGTTGCCCAGTGGGGTGCCGTAGTGCTCGCACTGGGGTTGAGCGCGGTTGTGGTATTCCTCGGCGTCGCTGCACGCTATGGGCTCCGTGTTTCCGGGCAAGGCTTCACCGAAATGCGCCACGGCGCCGGACTCGTTGGCCTGACCGGGGCTGTACTTCAAATCCTGGCTGGTGGTCTGATTGCCGCCTGGATAACCGTGGCAATCGCAATCGGCAGATTTGCCCTTAAACTGCGTCATTCATTGACTGGCCTGTACGCAGCTGGTGTCATCGCACTTGGTCGACTGGCGCTGAAGCTCTACAGCACCGGGGCCCGGACGTGGTCATTTCTGGCCATAGTGATTGGCCGGACAGTCCTCTGGTTCGGAAGGCTGGGCCGGCGCCGCAGCACCGGCGCACTTGTGTTGCTGCTGGCCGCTGGGCTGCTGCTTTCCACCGGGGAAGCACGCACCTACATTGTCCTGCAGGACATGAGTGGCGGCGAGGCAGAACGCTTGCCGGACACGAACCGGATGATTCTGAGCTGGGCGGATCCAAGTCCGCAGCTGGCGCTGCTGTCACGGAACGACCGGCTCATCGTCATACCCATCCGGGCTCCCGGGCATCTTGACACTGTTTACGCCACGCTGTTCAACGCCACGTACCCCGGAAGTCAGCTGGACAGATTCGCTTTCTATGCTGAACTCCGCAATGTGCTGCCGGACTCCGTTGACGAGGCCTGGGGCACGGCGGTAAGCGAGGCATTACGCAGTGCGGCGTTCTATTTGCGGGAGGCCGGCGCGGAAGCTGAGAAAGTCCTGGTGATTTTCGGCAACGGTGAAGACCACAGCCCTGAGCCGATTCTGTCCGAAGAACTCCTTCCAGGAATGGAGGGCACCCTGATCGTGCGTCTGAATGCCGGGCTCGATACGCACGACTACTGGACAGGAATATTTGAGTCTGCCGGTGCCCGGGGACAGCTTGTTTTTGACCGGGCGGCCACTCGTCTGCTGCGTGCGGAAGAACTCATGCGGGCAATCGAACGAGAGTTTGCTGAATGAATCCAATTGTGGGTTCACCCAGATGTCACCCGGCTTGAGTCAATGTCGCCGCCACCAGGATTGGTCCCGTCCCGGTTTTGCTCCAGTGGGCCGGGGGCCTATCCGTCAGGAGCGAGGGCCACAAGGCGGCCCAACGCGAAGTCGGTGAGCACGGCCAGCAGCGCCACAGGCAACGCGCCCTGCAGCACCAGGGTCAGATTGCTCACTGCAATTGACGCCGTCGGTACCGCGCGCGGCAGCAGTCTCGGTCTGGGTGGTGTTACCGCCGGCCAGGATCACAAGCTGATCGTCGGTCACCGCAAAGCCGTAGGTGCTTTCAAACGCGGGTAGCGCGTCTTCCCTGTCCACAAACTCCTGGCTGGCAGCCAGTTTGAACTCCTCACAGGCATTCACATAGCGCGCCAGGTCGGCAATGGTTGCAAGTCCGTGCTCGTCAGCGGTGGCGGTCGTGTGTGCCAGCCCCACAGAATTGACGCTGCTTTGACGCGTTGATTCTATACTTGATTCACATACCCGAAATCCGGGATTCACCACAGGGGCAGCGCAGCATTCCGCACTCACTCCCCCGGACCAACGCTGACCAGTGCACCGCTTGGAGGCCAACCATGCACCGAAATCCGTTCCGCAATCCGTTCAACCTGCTCATCCCGGCAATGCTGTTGCTTCTCGTCAGTTGTGGCGGTGGCGAGTCCGCTGAAGCCACCGGTTCATCTGGCTCGACAGTCGCGGTTGCCACCCATGTTTCCGAATCAGCCACCGCGGCGGTCCGCCAGTTCGGTGAGCGTGCAGGTCAGGATGATCCGGTCCTCATCATGTCGATTGAAGAGCTGCAGGCCATTAAGGACGGACTGGATGGTCACTACGCCCTCGGGGCCGACATTGACGCGACTCCAACAGAGGACTGGGCTGGCGGCGGCTTTGAGCCGATAGGCACCCAGAGCGATCCCTTCACCGGCAGCCTGGACGGCCGCGGCCATGTCATCACGGGCCTGTTCATCAACCGGGGCCACGACAGTCAGATCGGCCTGTTCGGCTACACCGCCCAGGAAGCAGAGATATCCGGTGTCGGCCTGGTGGAAGCGAGGGTGACCGGCATGTTCGAAACCGGCGCACTCGTCGGGCACAGCCGTGGCAGCATCTGGGATTCCTACAGCGAGAACAGCCAGGTAAGCGGCAGCACCGGCTCCGGCGGTCTCGTCGGTGAGCTCCGCGGGAGCGACTCTGCCCCTGCAATAGTCGTGAACTCATACAGTATCGGCCAATTCGACGGCGGCAGCAACTCCGGCGGTCTGGTCGGCACGGCAATTGCCGCGGAGATCAGCGGCTCCCACAGTGCCGGCACGGTCAGCGGCAGCAACTATCTGGGAGGTCTGGTCGGTTGGCAGAACGGGAGTTCAATCACCGGTTCGCACAGCTCGGCGACGGTGACCGCAACGGGTACCCACGTTGGCGGGCTGGTGGGCACCAGCACCGGTTCGATCAGCTTGTCGCACAGCGAAGGTGACGTGACCGGCACCGACTATGTCGGTGGACTTGTTGGACATAACAGTGCTGACATCAGCGCGTCGTACAGTCTCGGCGCGGTCAGCGGGACCACCGAGGTCGGTGGCCTGACCGGGCGCAACATGGGTGGAATCCTGGCGGCATACAGCCAAGGTGACGTAAGCGGCACCGAACTGGTCGGTGGCATGGTGGGCAGCAACCAGGGCCGCGGGGCGGTCAACTCCTACAGCACCGGGGCCGTCTTCGGCGACGCCCAGGTCGGTGGACTTACCGGGTTCAACGGAGCTGCATTCAACCGGTCATACTGGGATGGCGACCAGGCCGGATTGACGGAGCCGGACAATGACATTGGCATGCAGCGGACCAGCGAGCAGATGATGCAGCAGGCGACGTACGAAGAATGGGACTTTGACGGCACCTGGACCATCGCCGAAGGATCGGATTATCCTGACCTGCGCGAAAACCCACGCTGACGGATAAACATTCACTGGCCGTGGGCAGCAGTGAAGACCGGATTGTGTTCACCGGTGCCGCCAATGCAACGGGGTATTGGGGTGGCATCTGCTTTGGCAGCAACCGGGCAAGCCGCCTTCAGAACGTTGATGTGCTCTGGGCCGGGCAGGCAACGGCTCCGGGAACGTTCAGCTGCCGGGGCGCCATAAGCGGCACCTTCGGCGCAGGTGAACCACTCGATCTGGTGAACGTCAGGCAGTATGGATCCTACACCAACGGCCTGAATGCACAGCAGCTGCCGCTTGGAGTGTTCAGCGGGAACGCATTCGGCGGCAACCTCGATTACGGCGTGACAATCGATGCCGACAAGGTCGAATCACTCGATGCTGGCAGCGATTACCTGGGCCGCACGCTTGGCCGCACTGGAGGCCCGCGGAACCACGGACCGCCCGGTCGTACTCACCGGCATGCAGGAAACCCGCGGCTCATGGCAGGGCGTATGGGTACACCTTTCAAGGATCAATTTCCAGAACCTGCACATCTACTGGGGCGGCGACCCGGCTGCGAGAAGTTCATCAGGGCTGCACCTCGACGGCGGTTTTGACACGATGCACATTAACGGCCTGCACGTTGAGGGCAGCGGATCCTGTGGCATCACAGTTGATGAAATGGCTTTCAGCCTGCTGGAGACATTTGACAAGTCACGTTCGGGAACAACGCTGCTGATTACTGCGGTCCTTAGGCTGCCCGGGCAACGGCGCCATTGCACTTGCATGCACAGCCGTAAATCAGTAACGGCCGGCCCCCACTTTTCTGAACTGGGTGGCCGGCCGCCTCTTGAAAGGAATCTGCAGGTTACGGCAGGACGCTGGTGATTTCCACCATGTCTGCTGGCGTCGAGCCGCTTCGGACGATGTAGCTGTTGAGCAGCGTAACGTTGGTTTCACCGCCCCAGCGGTTGCCGTCCACGTCGATGGTGGCTTCAACCACGTCGGTCAGTGTGGCCACCTTCCCGGCTGCGTCAATCGGGAAGTCAAAGTCATTGCCGGTCACATTCAGTTCCACTGGATAGCCGGCCACGCCATCCAGGGTTATGTCGAGTGCAGACTCGAAGCCACTGAACGTGTTGTTGCTCAGCGTCAGGTCAACCGGCAGGCTTACGCTGTCCTGGTCCATGGTTATTGCCACGCCACTCTGGCCCGTGAACGAGTTGGAGTCGATCAGCTGCGTACCGAGTCCGGGAAACTCCAGACCACCACCGCCTGCCCAGTTGACTGTGTTGTTCCTGAAATCGATGAAACTGGAAAGTTCTCCCCGCCTGAAGACTATCGGAGACAGCGGAATGGCAGGATCCAGACCCATGTTCACTGTGTTGTTTGCAAAGTCGACGTTGCCGCCGAGTGCAGCAAGCATGAGTTCGCGATGAACCACGAAAGTGTTGTCATGGAAGGTGCTGAGGCCAGAGTAGCCAGCAATCATCAGGCTTCCGGCAGACGTGGCTGCAGGCGGATCAGGATCCAGGATTCGGAAGGTGCTGCCGCTCACATTGGCAGTACCCACACCGATTGGCAATCCAACGCCGACGACGGCGCTGACGGGCGCAAGGTAATAGCCTTCTCCATAGGTCCGGAAGACAGAATCCGTAACAGTGAGCCGGTTTCCATAGAGCATGCCGCCCACACCCATAATGCCGGAGGCAGCAGCGCCGCCCTTCAACACGCTTGAAGTGATAGTGACGTCACCGCTGAAGGCGAGAACAACGTGGGCAGCATTGTCCAGCTCGGAGTCAACTATGGTCACATCAGCACCCGCAAACAGCGCCATGATGCTGCCTGCCGCATCATGCTCCACGTTCTCCAGGTGCACTGAACCGTTGTAGAAGCCCATGGTGACCATGTTCACTGTAATCAAGCCCATACCACCCAGGTGCTCCTCAATCAGCAGGTTCCGCATGGTTAAGCTGCCGGTTGTGGCTGCAAGTGTGCCGAGCTCGCCGGCACCAGCAAGAGTGTCGAGCAGCAGTTCGGGGTCGCCGGACATCCTTGCCATCGAGGCCTCCAGCTCGGCAACGGAGCCCGGAGTGTTTGGACCAATCAGGAACACGTCCGTGCGCAGTTCCAGGTCCGCCATCACCAGGGTCTGGTCACCGTTGGCGTTCCAGCTCAGCATCTGGGGAGCCGGGCCACTGTCGACTATGGTTTCACCGATACCCTGACCGTACAGGCTCAGGTTGTCGAGCGTGACAAGACTGCTGGTCTGGCTGAACGTGCCGGTACCCAGACGCACAGCGGTACCCGTGGGCAGGCCCAGAGCTTCGAGATCTTCCAGGGTTCCCGCTGCAAAATCGACGCCGATGAACATGTCCACGCTGCTGCTGCCGTGGGGCGACTCAACTGCTATGGTCTGCGGGCCACCCGGTGCGTCTGCCGGAATTGTCAGGCTGATCTCTGAGTCGGACCAGCTGCTGGCAGTGGCTTCCGCGTCGCCGACCCGGACCGTGCCGGAAGTGCCGAAGCCGCTGCCGTTGATTGTGATGCTGTCGCCGCGGGCGGCAATATCCTGACTGGTCACCACGCCGCTGGGCGGGGCATTGTAGGTAACGGTGAGCGAGTCGCTTCCGCTGTTGCCGGCGGCGTCCCTGGCGCTGACGGCAATGTCGTTGGTGCCAGGCGCCAGGGTCAGGGCAACGCTGAAACTGCCGTCAGTCAGCACGACAGGTTGAGCGGCTGCACCACCCAAGGTGTAGCTCACCTCGGTCACACCAACGTCGTCGATGGCGACGCCAGTCAGGTTGTAATCCGGGGTTGCCGAACTGCTCGCGGAAGTCACCTGCACGGTTGGCTTCACTGAGTCGCCGGGGCCGCTGCTGCAGGCGGCGAGGAGAAGGGAAAGGCCGATTGCGGCTGTCAGGGCCAGTCCGGTTCTGCTGAGTCTTGATGCAGTCATTTCTATTACCTCCGACCGCATCTTTCTCCAGCCGGCCTGAACGGACCCTGAACGCACCCGGCACCGGTTTGTGCGTGGTTCCGCTGTTGGCGAGCAGCTGACAGCCACGCTCGGTTGCCTGAGCGGCAACCATTAAATTAAGGAGAAAATAAGGTTGCATCCGTACAGTGTCGCCATGAGAACCATAGTCAGCTTCATATCCGCCATCACTGTCATTGGGCTTCTGGTTGCCTGCGGCAAGACACCAGCGCCAGGTCAGCAGCCTGAGTCCGGTTTGCTGGAAATCAGCGTGCCCCACTCGGGCCAGAATTTCGCCGCTGGCGTAGTGATAACTGCCAGCGGAACAGTTCCTGATGGTGCCTCAGCAATGGTCAGCATCGACGGGTCCACTCCGGTTGCGGCCGTCATGGCCGACGCAGCCCACGAGGGCCGGAGGCTCTGGACAGCAGAACTTTCCGGTCTGCCTGCCGGAGCGCACACCATCTCAATCACCGCAGAAGTTGCCGGCGAAGTTCTGCAGTCTGAGGTCGTTCCATTCCACGTCGTTGCGGCCGAGGATGTGGAGCCGGCAGGGCAGTGGGATGGAGCCTTTGTTCTGTATGACCGGAACGATGAGGTGTCCGTGGAAGGCACCATGCAGGTTTTCTACGGTACCAAGTCTTTCCGCATGCGCTTTGACGTCAACGAGATTACAGGTACTACTGATGGGTGGGACCTGATCGACAGCAACGACTTCCGCATGACTGGAACCTACATTCCTGCCGGCGGAACCAACCGGCTGGGCGAAGTCATCGACCGCGAGAAAGTCGAGTATCACGGAGTCGCCGAAAACGGAGCATATTCCATGAGGGGCGGGGTTTGGCGGGATAACTAGTCCAGATGCTCCTTCAGGTCGCGAATAGCTTCATTGCTGCCAATCAATACGACGCTGTCACCCTGGCGGATCGTGAAATCCGGACCCGGTGTCAGTTCCATTTCTGCGCCACGGGCCACGGCGATGACGTGAACACCGAAGCGGCCGGGCAGCTTCAGATCGACGAGGCGTCCGGTGAACTTGCCGCGCGCTTCAATTTCAAGCACTCCGTGGCGACTGCCGAAGTCGAACGTGTCCAGGATGCCTGGCGCCGTCAGATGATCAGCCAATTGCACGCCCATGTCGTGCTCCGGACGAATCACCTCATCGGCTCCAACTCTTTCCAGAACCCTGGCAGCCAGCAGACTGGCTGCCTTGCTGACAACGTGCTGGGCACCAAGGCCCTTGAGCAACGTTGTGCAGAGGATATTCGCTTCGAGGTTCTCACCGATTGCAACGACCACGGCATCGAAATTACGGATACCCAGTCGTTTCAGGGTCTCCTCGTCGGCAGCGTCACCGATGAGGGCGTGAGTTACCCGGCTCATGATTGCCTCGATGGCAGCCTCACTGCGGTCAAGAACCACGACTTCGTGGCCGCGCTCAGCCAGTGTCATGGAGACCGCAGTGCCGAAGCGGCCGGCTCCAACAACCAGATACTGTTTCTGCTTCATGACTGTCCTTTCGGTGGCTGGCCTAACCGATCAGCACATCTTCACGAGGGTAGCGGATAGTCGGTGGCTTCTGCGACTGGACCAGGGCCAGGAGGAAAGTAAGCAACCCGATACGGCCCAGAAACATGAGCACGGTGATGACAATCTTCCCTACCGGACTGAGCTGCGGGGTGATGCCGAGTGAGAGACCTACGTTCGAAAGTGCCGAAACCGATTCAAACGCCAGACCTAGAATCGACATACCGGGTTCAGTAACTGTAAGGACTGTGGTGGCACCGCCAGCAAGGAGTACGCCGAGTGTGCAGATTACGGCCGCCTTCATCAGCAATTCAGGGGCGATGCGGCGACCAAGCAGCGACACTTCAGTACGGCCGCGGGCGAGTTGCCAGGAGCTGGCTGCCAGCAGTAAGAAAGTGACTGTTTTGATGCCACCACCGGTTGAGCCGGGACTTGCACCGATGAACATCAGCAAAATGATGAACAGCAGAGTGCCTTCGTGCATGGCACCAATTTCAAGGGTGTTATAGCCGGCACTACGCGTGGTAACCGACTGGAAGAAACTGGTCAGGACCTTTCCGCCCGCCGACAGCGGTTGGAGTGTGCCGGGATTCGTCCATTCGAGAATTGCGATGATTACCGTGCCACCGGCGAGCAGCAGTGCTGTGGTGATCAGCACCAGCCTGGTATGCAGGCTGTAACTGGTGCGGTTGGGTCCACGCAGGCGCAGGAGGAGTTCGAAAATAACGACGGTGCCCAGACTGGCTATGATCACCAGCGTGGAAATGGTGAGACTGATGACCGGGTCGGTAGCAAATCGCATCAGGCTGTCGTCAAACAGCGCCAGCCCGGCATGATTGAATGCACTCACACTGTGAAACACAGCCTTGAACAATGCTTGTGGTTCGTTCAGTGCGCTTAGGCGCAGGTAAAGAACCGAGGCGCCGATTGCTTCCGTAATGAGAGCAAACACCACGATGCTTCGCAGCAGCCGCACTACTCCACCGACCTGCTGGGTGTTCGTCTGCAACTGGTACTCAAGTCGTTCCTTGAAACCGATCCGGCGGCCGGTCGCGATTGCGACCAGTACGCCAAGCGTCAGGATGCCAAGTCCGCCAATCTGGATCAGTATCAGGATGACCGACTGGCCGAACCCTGAAAGCTGGCCGCCGGGATCAATAACCGCAAGACCATTAATACAGACAGCGCTCGTGGCCATGAAGAGGGCATCAATCAGGCCGAGCTGCTGGCCATCGGCCTGTGACGCTGGAAGCAGAAGCAGGATGGTTCCAACCGCAATCGCGCTAAGGAAAGAGGCCACCACCACCTGCGGTGGGGTCAGGCGTCGTGGACCACCTTTGCGTGCACCAGGCCTGCGTCTCATTTCTTCGCGGTCTTCATCGGCGGATTCTAACACCAGCAAATATGGAGAATTCGTGCCATGCCAGCCCGGGCCGGACCGCGCCCGCGAACTTTCTGCTTGACTATTCGTTAAACAATCGTTTAGTCTGCCAAACATGTGTTCAGCCAAACGAACCGGCCTCTCTTCGACCGACCTGACCGCCCGGGCCAGAATCCGCGACGCTGCCGTCCTGCTCTTCGGCCGCGACGGCTTCACCGGCACCAGCGTGCGCGCCATTGCCGCGAAGGCCGGAGTCAGCCCGGCGCTTGTCATCCATCACTTCGGCAGCAAGGACGGACTCCGGCAGGCTTGTGACGATTTCATCACCGGTGAACTGCCAGACAGTGAAGAAAGCGCTGCCGGAAGTGACCTGATTGGGACCATGCAGCGCTGGATCAGCGACCCGGATGCATTCCAGCCCGCATTTGACTACCTGACCCGCATGCTCGAAGGAGATTCAGACACGGCAGACCGGCTTTTCGACGACCTGATAGACAGGACCGAACGCATGCTGGAGGAGGGCATTGCCAATGGAACCATGCGCAATCCCAACGACCCCAGGGCAACGGCACTGCTCGTGGCAATCCAGGGCCTGGCTCTTCTCACAATGTCCAGACACGTCAGCCGCACACTTGGCCAGGAACGCATCAGCTCGGCAGTACTGCAGCGGCTGACCGCTCCCACCATCGAGCTCTACACTCACGGAATCTATACAGGCACGGAAATGCTGGACGCCACCGAAGCGGCACTAAAAGGACTCAAGGACTCATGACACCCGTCATCCACACTGAATCCCTGACGAAACGGTATGGAAACCACAGCGCCCTGGAGTCACTCGACCTTCAGGTTGCACCCGGCGAGATCTTTGGCCTCATCGGGCCCAACGGCGCCGGC
>CAZPLV010000045.1:0-12030 GCA_964587295.1 uncultured bacterium | reverse complement strand
TTCGAGACCGCATCGCGCAGCAGAGGAAGCGCCAGGTCATAACGGCCGACAACCAGCTGGGCATAGCCGAGGTTGTTGAGCACCACATCGGATTCAGGCAGTCCTGCCTGAGCCGCTTCATAGGCGTCAATGGCCGCACGGATCTGGCCGTCCATCTGCAGGGCGTAACCCCGGTAGAACTCGGCAAGCGGGCCGCCCTGGCTCTCCGTTGCGGCCGTGAACTCGACCACGGCAGTGGTCCAGTTACCCGAACCGAGGGCGTTCAGACCACGCTCAAAGGCACTTGCAGCCAGAGCGGGCATCTCGATGTTCTGTCCGCCGGTCACCTGCTGCTGTTCGCCAAGCTGGTTGAGTCCGACCCGGGCAGGCTGCCAGTCCGGATCCGCAGCAAGGGCCTGGCGGTAGGCATTCTCAGCGCCGCTGACGTTGCCGGTGCGGGCGAGGGCATTTCCGTACAGCGTCAGCGTGTCAGCGTCCGCTCCGGCTGCAGCAGCCAGTGGCTCGACTATCTGCAGTGCAGCCTGTGCCTGGCCTTCCTGCAGCAGCATGTCAGCAAGATTGAGCTGGACGGCCGGGGAAGTGCCTGCGATTGACTCGAACAGCTGCCTGGCCTCATCAATCTTTCCGGCAACGGCCACGGTGATGGCCAGCTGGTTGGTGACCTCAAAGTCACCCGGATGTGCCGTGTGCAGGTTGCGCAGCAGAGTCTCGGCCTCGGCAACCCGACCGGCGCGCCGCAGCAGCTGGCCTTCGGTCAATGCCGGGATGGTGCTGTCAGGGAAGGCCGTGGCGCCCTGTCTGGCAAAGGCAATGGCTTCACCTGAAAGGCTGTCAGGCAGTGTGGTGACCAGTGAGTACAGGTTCGGGCTGGCAGCCAGCGGATCGGCCGCCATCTGCCTCAGGTAGGCAAGGGCTCCGGCCGGGTCACCACTGGCAATGGTGCGCAGGACAAAGGCGCGGTGAAGCGGAACGGATTCCGGCAGATAGGTGGCTGCGCGGCGCAGCTGCTGCAGCGCACGGCCGGTGTCGCCGGACAGTTCAGCCAGGTCCAGCCAGGCATCAAGCAGGCGGGGATAACTTCCGGTGGCGCGTTCCAGCTGTCTGCTGGCATCTGCTGCGCTGGGCAACAGAACGGCCTGCCCGGCCAGGGCAATGGCATGCGCGGAGTTCAGCGCAAGTGCTTCATCAAAAGTTGCAACTGCTTCGTCAGTGCGACCGAGCTGGGTGAGGATGATGCCATGGTTGACCAGCACTTCCGCGTCATTGCGGTTGAGCTGCAGTGCGCGTTCGGACGCACTGACTGCACCTTCGGCGTTGCCGCTCAGCATGAGTGCACGCGCGTACTCGCTCTGAACCCAGCTTGAACCGGCATCGGTTTCCAGTGCGGCACTCAGGTCGGTGACGCTCGCACCGAGCCGGGCTGCTGCCTCGCTTACAGGACCGAGTCCGAACATGCTGGGTGCCTGGGCTGCGATTGCGTCCAGGCGTGCCTGTACGGTTGCATCAACTGAAACGTCAAGGAAATCAAGTACGGCCTCAACGGTGGTGCGCATGACACTGGACGGCACGGCAGCGACCGCGTAGCTGGTCTGCTGGCCCTCGGGGAACATCGGACCGCTGAAAGCAAGCGTAATCCGCAGCTGCGAATCAGCCTGGGTGATCGCTCCGCTTACGAGCGCGTCCGCCTGGAACAGGTTGGCAATGGTTGACATAAGGTCCACGTCCAGGCGGGCAGTGCGGCCCACGGCCAGCGCGCCGTCCCCGACCGGGGGCACGAACACGCCTTCCAGGCTGTTGAGTCCCCGCTGGATGCCAACCGCAACGCCCAGGCCGTAGCTTTCGGCTGCGCCATCGGTGTCGAACGGAAGCACCAGCACCCGCAGGGGTGTCTGGGCAAACGCGGCTGTGCCCAGAAGGACAAGCAGCACGGTCAGTAGTCTGGAGAATATCTTCATCAGCGGGATTATACCCCCGTGACAGTGAGAATCTGCAGACCACCCGGCAGCCGGCTACCGCACTGATTCTGAGTATTCGAATGCAAACGGGAGCAGCTCCCGGACGCTGGTTTCCCTCACCTCAGACCGGTCATTCACAATCCATACTTTCGCGTCCGGACTGAACTCTGCCAGAACCTGCCTGCACGAACCGCAGGGACTGGCGGCCGGGGAGGCCTCCGTGTATACCACCAGCTCAGTGAAGCTGCGTGCCCCACTGCTGGCCATCGCCTGGATTGCGCTCTGCTCAGCGCAGCGGGTGAGACCGAAGGACCCGTTCTCAACGTTGGCGCCAGCGTGGATGACTCCATCCTGTGTCCTCAGTGCGGCCCCGACCCGGAAATTCGAGTAGGGAACATAGGCGTTGGCCCAGACTGACCTGGCTGCTGTCAGCAGGTCGGCGGGCGGGGAAGATGCTTCAGAGGACATTGCCACCTGCCAGTCCGAGCCGTTCCAGCAATGCCGGCAGCAGGAGCCAGGCGTTCACCACGGCGGTGGTCAGCGCGGCAATGAGCACAGCGCCTGCGCTGACGTCCTTGGCCAGGCCGGCCAGTTCATGAAATTCCGGGGATAACAGATCCACAACCAACTCTACCGCAGTGTTGATGAACTCGAAACTGATTACGAAGCCCCAGCTCAGCACTATCAGCAGCGGTGGAACCGCCAGGATGACAGCCATGATGAGGCAGAGGGCGAGCAGGGCAAGTTCAAGCCTGAGGTTCGGATGGTGTGCCCAGACGTGGTGGACGCCATTGACGGAATAACTCAGACTCCGTCTGAAGCGCGACCATTGGGCGGATGAGCGGCCCGGGCGAGAGTCACGACCATCTCCTGAGCTGCCTCGAATACCTTCCACTCTTCCTCCGTGCGGTGATCATACCCCTGCAGATGCGTGAAACCGTGCGCTGCAAGGACCAGAACCTCGTGCAGCAGGTCATGCCCGGCCGAGTGCGCCTGTTGCGTGGCCGTGTCCAGACTTATGAACACGTCACCGAGGAACGGCAGTTGCGGAAAGCCGTCATCATCCGGCTCATGCACCGGATAGGACAGTACGTCCGTTGGCCCGTTCACTGCCCGGTCACGCGCATTCAGCCCTGCGATGGCAGCGTCATCAATCAGGACCAGGCTGAAAAGCGGCAGTTCCCCCTGCTGTTCGTGACCTTGCTTAAGGAGCCAGTCAGAGAGCACTTTCTCAAGCAGCTCCAGTTCGTCCTCTGTCAACTGCTCTGTTTCGTCGGTCAGTTCAATCATGAGTCGAGTCGCTGTGAAAGCGGCGCTCCGGCCTGGACGGCCGCAGGTGTGGCAGATGACTGGTCGCCACCGTTCGGCGGCGCCTGTCCTCGCCTGAGCCGACCGATTTCTTCGGGAGTGGGGTAAGAGATGCGCCTGTGAAGGATTGCGGTGAGCAGACGCTCAAACGTGGACTTGATTTTCTCAAGGTCATCAAAGTTCAGGTCAGACTCAGCCAGCTGTCCGTCGCGGAGCCGCTGGTCCACCAGACGGTCTATCAGCGCACGGATGTCACCCTGGGTGGCTTCTCCGATGGTCCGGGATGCGGACTCGACCGCATCGGCCAGCATCAGCACAGCCGTTTCACGACTGCGTGGTTTCGGTCCCGGGTAGCGGAAGCTGAGCTCATCCAGGCTCGGCGTGGCTTCGAGTGCGCGTTTGTAGAAGTAAGTCAGTATCGTCGTGCCGTGGTGCTCCAGGACGAACCGTTCAAGTGCCTTGGGCAGGTGGTACTCCTGCAGCAGTTCGGCCCCGTCCCGGACGTGCGCGGTGATGATCAGGTAACTCAGGTGCGGGCTCAGCCGGTCGTGAGGATTGTCTCCGGCGAACTGGTTCTCCACGAAGAAAGTCGGCCGTTTCAGCTTGCCCACGTCATGATAGAGCGCGCCGACACGAGCCAGCATCGTGTTGCCGCCGATGCGTTTCACGGCCTGTTCAACCAGGTTGGAGATGACGAGACTGTGCTGGTAGGTACCCGGTGCTTCCAGCAGCAGACGTTGCAGCAGCGGGCTGGCCGGATTGGACAGTTCTAGCAGCAGGAAGTCAGTCAGGAAGTCGAACTGGTTCTCTGCCAGCGGCAGCAGTGCCAGGCTGAGCAGTCCGGCGAGGGCGCCGCCTATGAGGAGCCACGCCACGGACAGGACAACTGCAACGACCGTGTAACCGCCGAGCAGCAGTGCCATGGCGATCAGCGAGAGTGCTGCAATGGCACCGCTGAGTACACCGGCCAGCAGCAGGGATGCGCGGCTGCGCTGCTGTGGGGCAAGCCAGACAACTGCTCCCGCACCGACCAGGCCGGCTACCAGCGCGTACTCGGGGCCTGCCGGGACAAGCAGCACGAGCAGAACCGTGCTCCAGATGCCCCAGAACAGACCGACGCCCCAGTTGACGAGTACGGAAACCAGCAGCGGAATCAGCAGCAGGAACAGGAAATTCTGGGAAATGCCAAGTGCGTAGCGCTGTGCGGCCAGGACCGTGACTGTCATCGCTGCCAGGAAGATGAACTGACGGATGCTCAGCTGTCCGGCCGTGTAACGCCAGATGACAATGAGGGCCACGCTGAACAGCGCAGCCAGCAACAGGCAGCCTGCGATGATCCAGGCAAGCTGTCTGAACTCGTCGGCCCTCGCGTCGTACAGGCCTGTTGCCTGCAGGAGCCCGAGTTGCGATGCGCTCAGCACATCACCCTGGCGCACAATCAGCTGGCCGGCCCGCACAAACTCCATAACCGGCGCCACGGCACTGGCGGCAGCATTGCGGGCAGCTTCCGTAAGTTCGAGATTCGGTATGGATGTCGGCAGGAGCCGTCGCAAAAGGACCGTCTGCAGGCCGGCCGCTTCATCCGCGTTCAGGCTCTCGACCGCAGAGGCAACGAGTCCCGGCAGTTCCTGCGCGCTGACTCCCTCGGGCTGGGTATAGGCGTGCTCGAGACTGGCGCGGACTTCTTCAGGCAGTGTTGCTGCTGCCAGGGTGGCCAGTACCAGCTGCTGGGCCCGGGCATCAACATTGTAGATTTCATCAATCTGCTGCCTTACGGCCTGACGCTGCTGACTTGTGGCAATCTCATCCACTACCTGCAGGTCCACGGGAGCCGCAAAGCTGAGCGGACTGGGTTCACCTGCCGTCAGCTCACCCTGACGCCGGTCACCGTATACGCTGAACAGCAGCAGGCCGACTGTAATGACACCTGCCAGAAACAGCAGTATCAGCTGCGGGCGGGAGAATTCAGACGTGCTGGTCATAGGCCCTGATGATGCGGGCCACCAGCGGGTGACGCACCACGTCGCCTTCATTGAATGTGACGAAGGAAATGCCTTCGATATCACGCAGGATCCGTTGAGCCACGGTCAGACCCGAAGCCACGGATCCGGGAAGATCGGTCTGGGTGCCGTCGCCGGTGACCACCACAGTGGAGTTGAAACCCATCCGGGTCAGGAACATCTTCATCTGTTCCGCGGTCGTGTTCTGTGCTTCGTCGAGGATGATGAAGGCATCGTTCAGTGTGCGACCGCGCATGAATGCAAGCGGTGCAACCTCAATGGTGCCCTGCTCAAGCAGATGATCGATGCGTTCACCGGGAAGCATGTCATAAAGGGCGTCGTATAGCGGCCGCAGGTATGGGTCGATCTTCGCCTGCAGGTCTCCCGGGAGAAAGCCCAGCCGTTCACCGGCCTCAACGGCCGGGCGTGTGAGGATGATTCGTTTGACACGCCTGTCAAGCAGCGCCTGCACGGCCATGGCAACAGCCAGGTATGTCTTGCCGGTCCCGGCGGGGCCGATGCCGAAAGTGATCGGGCTGCGGCTGATTGCACTCACGTAGCGGTGCTGTCCGGCAGTTTTTGGTTGGGCGCGGGCCGGCAGTGTCACGTCACTGCTGGGGCGGCGCTCGCCCAGATCCTGCACGTCGCCGTGCTCCAGTTCGACCGGATTGAGTTCCCGGCCCTTGCGGATGTCGCCGAGCAGCGAACGGATTGTGGACTCAGCGAGCCTGACCTCAGCCTCGCTGCCGGAAAGCCGCAGCTCATCACCGCGTGCTATCAGTTTCGCTGCAAGCTTGCTTCTCAGCAGCCGCAGATTCTCATCATTTTGCCCGTACAGTGCCAGTGCTTCCTGGGGACTGCTGAGCTTCAGGGTGACCGAAGTCGCGATGTTCTCCTCCTGCCGCGTCGGTGCGGCGGTTCACTCAGGACCTGGTGCCATATGAGACCGTTCTGCAGGCTCTCCGGACTAAACAGGGATGAAGCACCACTTCGCCTGCGCCGACCAGTATAGGGGCCGGCACTATCCAGACGGGTAACCTGCATCTCTGTGCTGCTGGCTTCCCGCAATTTTCTGCGGCGTTCAGCGGTTGACCGTTCGCGCTTCATTCTGGATTGGACGGCCTGGTCCTGCGGCGGACGGGCTGTCCGCTCATTGCCTCTGCCCGTCTGACGGCCAGGAATTGAGGTGGCCGCCCGCGATACGGGAGGCCTGGGTGCCTGCACTTCCGGAGCCGGCTGCCTGGGCGCCTCCATTACGGTTTCGCCCATGGCTTCCTCAATGCGCCGGCGTGCATCGCGGAGTTTGTCTTCCCAGCTCTCCCCCTGCCCCGAAGTTGAGGCCTGCCGGGGGGCCGTGCCCTGCTGCTGAACCGAGCGTGTGCGGGGCTGCTGGCCGGGTGCCTGCTGAGGCTTCGTTCCCGGCTTTCCGGTTTCATCTGGCTTCTTCTTGTTGCCGAACAGCGGAACAACCACGAACAGCAGGAACAGAATCAGCGAGATGACGGCTTCAAAGCTCATGCGTCGTCTTCTGCATCACCGGCTATCCGGCCGATATTGCCGCGCATGCGGGTGTCTTCCTGAATGTTCTGCAGCTGGTAGTAGTCCATGATGCCGAGGTTGCCCTCACGGAATGCATGGGCAATCGCCTCGGGCACCTGTGCTTCTGCCTCAACGACCTTGGCGCGCATCTGCTCAACGCGGGCGCGGTTCTCCTGCTCCACCGCAACGGCCATTGCACGGCGTTCCTCCGCCTTGGCCTGGGCAACCCGCTTGTCAGCTTCCGCCTGGTCAGTCTGGAGTTCGGCACCGATGTTGCGGCCGACGCTCACGTCAGCAATGTCAATCGACAGGATCTCGAAAGCCGTGCCGGCGTCCAGTCCCTTGGCAAGCACGGTACGGGAAATCTGGTCCGGCTCCTTGAGCACGTCCTTGTGTGAATCGTTCGAACCGATGGAAGAGACAATGCCCTCACCAACACGGGCGATGATTGTTTCCTCACCGGCACCACCGACCAGGCGCTCCAGATTCGCGCGGACGGTCACGCGGGCAACCGTGATGAGCTCGATGCCGTCCTTCGCGACTGCCGACACCCTGGGTGTTTCGATCACCCGTGGGTTGACTGAGACCTTCACGGCGTCGAGGACGTCGCGACCAGCAAGATCAATCGCTGCAGCCCGGTCGAAAGGCAGGCTGATCCGGGCCTTGTCAGCGGCAATCAGAGCATCGACGACGCGATCGACGTTGCCACCGGCCAGATAGTGTGCCTCAAGTTCGTTCTGGGTGGCGCTGATACCTGCCTTGTCGGCCTTGATGAGCGGCAGGATAATGCGGTTGGGCGGTACCCGCCGCAGACGCATTGCCACGAGGCTGGTGAGACTGACGCGAACGCCGGCCGCAATAGCCGAGATCCAGAGTCCCACGGGGACAAAGCTGAACAGGATGATGAAAAATACAACTGCCGCACCGGCAATCAAAAGGATGGACTGATTCATTTGGGCTCCAATACCGTTTCAGGACTCTCTCGTCCGTTATCGTCTTCCACACGCCGGACAATGACGCGGTTACCTTCTACCGAATGTACCTCAATCTGTGTCCCGGCACGGATGAAGTCACCCCGGGTGACCACATCAACCCGGTCATTGCCGAATCGGGCCACTCCTGAGGGACGCAGGTCACTCTGCGCCAGACCATGCCGGCCAACCAGTTCCACGACCGGCACGCTCGTCTCCATGTATGCCGCGGTGCCGCCCGGTGCCAGCCGGGTCTCTAGCCGCAGGCCTGACACGAGCCTGGAGCGGGGGAACAGCCAGAACAGACCGACGAGAAGGGCGCTTGCAAACAGTGTGCTCCAGCCGAGGACGGCGATTGACTGCTCCTGGAATACCCTGATCAGAGCGGTCACGATGGCCGCCACGCCAAGAATCGCCGGAATGAACGTGCCCGGCATGATGAACACTTCAACCATGATCAGAATCAGGCCCACGACCAGCAGAACCATGTCGATGGTGCCCGCCGGGGTCGAGAAGATGGCGGTCAGACCGAACAGCGCGATTGCGATGACTCCAACGCCCCCGGGCAGGCCGAAGCCTGGTGTGAACAGCTCAATGACGATGCCACCAATGCCTATGACCAGCAGCAGCGCTGCCACCATCGGCTGGCTGAGCCAGCCACTGATCCGTTCGGTCAGAGTAGGCTCCAGCCAGGTAAGCCTCGCCCCGCCGTAGCCGAACTGCTCCAGGGCGTCCTGAATGGTGGTCACGGTTGTGTCGGCGATGCCATTGTCCACAGCCTGGTCAGCCGTGAGTGTCAGCAGCTCGCCGCTTACAGCCAGGCCCGGCACGTCAATGGCCGGGTCGACCATGGCCTCGGCCATCAGCGCGTTGCGGCCCCGTGCCTCGGCCACACTGCGGAACAGGCCGCGCATCGCGGAAGTCGTCTTGGCGTCAACAGGAGAGACGGTACCAACGGGACTGATACCGACCGGCATTGCTGCTCCGATAGCGGAGCCAGGCAGCATCGCCAACTGCTGGGCACTCATGGCAATCAGCGCGCCGGCACTGAAGGCATTACGCACAACCGCCAGGGTCGGAACCTCCGACTGGCTCAGAATCGAGTCAACGATGTCCTCCATTGCACTGACCAGCCCACCCGGAGTATCCAGATGGAACAGCAGGGCAAGGGGCCGTTCCTCATTGGCACTGGCGATACGGGAACTTATGTACTGCGCCGTGGCGCTGTTGATTTCACCCTCGATCGGTATGACCCAGACTGAGTCTTCCTGGGCCAGGGCCGGAAGGCCCGTCAGCAGCAACAGCGCAAACATGGCCAGCAACGACCTTAAGGTGGTTTTCATACAGGTTGACAATAGCACGCACACGAGTTCCGGCCGTTCTCAGGCCGTCAGGTGTCCACGCAGCTGTCCGAGTACTTCCGTCACGTCCTCAGCACCGTGATCAGCAGCCAGCTGGAAGCGAATCGACTCGTCGCCCTGTGGTACCACCGGGAAAGTCAGGCCGGTGACCAGAATGTCCTGCTCAAACAGGTGCTGCACGGCAGCCCTGGTCGTGGGTGTATCGCGCAACATGAGCGGAACCACCGGATGCGCACCGGGCAGTGTCTCCAGGCCAGCCGCAACCAGGCCCCGGCGGAACTGGTCTGCGCGTGCACGCACTGTTGCCAGAAGCCTGCGGCCCTCCTCAGAGTCAACAATCTGAACAGACCGCGTGGCCGCCGCGGCCTCACCGGGAGTGATCGGGTTCGAATAAATGTACATCATTGAGGTTTCCCTCAGGTAGTCAGTCAGGACCCGGGGACCGGCAACGTAACCGCCATTCACGCCGAAGCCTTTACCCAGCGTGCCGATCAGGATGTCCGAAGGCCCGGAATCCGTCAGTTCCTCCGTGCCGCGCCCGCGGGTACCGACGGCAGCCACGCCATGAGAGTCATCAACAATGAGGATGACTCCCTCGGAGAACTTCTCCCGGTAGCCGGCAAGCAACTCGCGGATGTCCGCCAGTGGCGCATGCACACCACGCATCGAGAAGATACCGTCCGTCACAACCAGGCAACGCTCGGCGCCGCTGGCCACTGCAGCGTCCATCTGCTCACGCAGGTGGTCCAGATCAAGGTGACGGTAGATGAACTTGCCTTTGGGCCGGGACAGGCGCATCGCGTTGATGATGCAATTGTGGTTGAGCTCGTCGCTCACCAGAGCGGTCCGGGCGGTGGTCAGCGGCACAATCACGCTTACTGCTGTCGCGTACGCGGAGCTGAACGCCATTGCCGCCTCGCGTTCATGAAATCCTGCAAGTGCCTGCTCAAGTTCAACGTGCTCACGGTACGTGCCGCTGATGAAGCGCACAGCTCCGGGTCCGACACCAACCGCGCGGCTCGTTTCCTCCTCGGCACGGATCAGCTCCGGATGATTGGACAGGCCAAGGTAGGAGTTGGAATTGAAGCGCAGGAACTGCCTGTCCGGGTAGCCCTCCAGCGTGTAGCGGGGAGCTCTGCCGCCGGCGCCAGCCACCATGCCGGTAACGACGTTCTCGCTGCCCTTGGCGGTGCCCTGCCGTTTCAGTTCATCCAGTTCCAGCGTGAGTTTTGTCAGCAGTCTGTCCATGATTCAATCTCCCTGCCGGAGCATCAGTCGCGGCTCCAGATGTCTGAGCATGTCGGCCACAGTTTCCTGCAATCCGTATCTGGGATTGAAGCCCCACTGCGAGCGGGCCTCACTGTCATCCAGCCTGTCCGGCCATGAGTCGGCGATCAGTTGCTTCGCCGGATCGATGTCGTAGCGGATTGTGAACTGCGGCAGGTGCTGCCGGATTGCCCCGGCCAGAAGGGCGGGCGTGCAGCTGAATGAGGTGATGTTGAATGCGTTGCGGTGCTTCAGGCGATCCGGGTCAGCGTCCATCAGGTCCAGAATGGCAGCAGTCGCGTCAGGCATGTACATCATGTCCAGCATCGTGTCGGCACCCAGGAACGAGTTATACGTGCCGTAGCGCAGTGCGTCGCGGAATATCTCGACAGCGTAGTCGGTCGTTCCGCCACCCGGCTCAGCCACGTGCGATATGAGACCCGGAAAGCGGACCCCACGGGTATCCACTCCGAAGCGAGTGAAGTAGTAGTCACAGAGCAGTTCACCCGTAACCTTCGTTACGCCGTAAATCGTATTGGGACGCTGCAGGGTGTCCTGTGGCGTATCCAGGTGGGGCGTGCCGGGCCCGAACGCGGCTATCGAGCTTGGGACGAACACACGCATGCCGTACTCGCGGGCAGCCTCCAGAACGTTGAAGGTCCCCACGGCATTGACCTGCCAGGCCAGGGTGGGGCGCTGTTCCGCCACGGCAGAGAGCAGGGCCGCCAGATGATAGACGGTCGTGACACCGGCCTCAGCGGCCACCTCGAACAGGCGCTGTCCGTCTGTGCAGTCAATGACCCGGAACTCAACCTCGTGCCGGCCGAACATGGCGGTCGAACCACCCCCGGATCGGTCGCCTGCCGGATGTCTTATGTCCGTAGCCAGTACGTTTTCAGCACCATGGCGTTCGGCCAGTGCGGGTACCAGTTCAGAGCCGAGCTGGCCCAGCGCGCCGGTTACGAGTACCTTTACAGCAGTCACGGGTTTCTCCTTGCGTTCACGTCCCCAGTGTACCGTTGTCTGATGCGCATCCATCTTGTCAGTGTGTCCGCCCGCGTACCCGACTGGGTGGAGGCCGGCTACCGGGAGTATGCCGGCCGGCTTACCAACGAAGTCAACCTGGAACTCCGCGAAGTGGCCCTGGCCCGCAGGGGCCGCAAAGACAGCCCTGCAAGCCTGATGCGTGATGAGGCCAGGCGGATGGAAACTGCGATTCCCAGGGGCGTCCACCGGGTTGCCCTTGAGGTGGGCGGAAGCGCCTGGAGCACGGAGCAGCTGAAGGACCAGCTGGACCGCTGGATGGGCGGCGGCCGGGACGTGGCCGTCCTCATCGGCGGCCCTGACGGACTGGAACCGGAACTGTCAGCTGCCTGTGACCAGCATTGGTCGCTGTCCAGGCTGACCCTGCCTCATCCGCTGGTGCGGATTGTGGTGGCGGAACAGCTCTACCGGGCCTGGAGCCTGCTGCGTGGCCATCCGTACCACCGGGGCTGAACACGCCGCCCACGCAAGCCGGGTGGCGCACCGTTGTTTCGGTGCGCCACCCGGCAGCTGCTACTTTTGTGGCGGGGGCAACAGGACTTGAACCCGTGACCTACGGTTTTGGAGACCGCCGCTCTACCACCTG
>CAZPLV010000044.1:0-12153 GCA_964587295.1 uncultured bacterium | reverse complement strand
CACGTGATGGTGCCGCAGATCCGCGGCATGTTCAACGGCGACCGGGCCCGCAAACAGACGCTTGTCGATTACGGCTTCCGCCTGCCCGCGGCGCTCGACAACCGCCCGCTGCGCGAGGAGGAGTTCTTCTCCCAGGTTCAGCAGGTGGTTTTCGTGTCCGCCACACCGTCAGACCAGGAACGCAATCTGAGTGACCAGATCGTTGAACAGGTCATACGTCCGACCGGTCTGGTGGACCCCGGAATTACCGTGAAGCCGAGCAAGGGCCAGATCGACGACCTTCTGTTTGCGATCCGCGAGCGGGCCGGCAAGAACGAGCGGGTACTCATAACCACCCTGACCAAGAAGATGTCCGAGGACCTGACCGAGTATCTGGCACAGCAGGGCGTCCGTGTGCGTTACATGCACTCGGACATAGATGCGGTGGAGCGCCAGGTGATCATCCGTGACCTGAGACTGGGGCACTTTGATGTGCTGGTCGGCATCAACCTGCTGCGCGAAGGCCTCGACCTGCCCGAGGTGTCACTGGTGGCGATTCTTGACGCAGACAAGACCGGCTTCCTGCGCAGCACCCGCAGCCTGATCCAGACAATCGGCCGTGCGGCCCGCAATGTCAACGGCGAGGTGTTCCTCTACGCGGACACGGTGTCGGATGCGATGGAAGCTGCGATATCCGAGACGCTGCGCCGGCGCGAACTGCAGCTGGCCTACAACAAGGAGCATGGCATCACGCCTGAAAGCATCCGCAAGCGCGTGTTTGAGGTCATCCGCGGTGAGCTTGACGGGCAGGATGAAGGCGAAGCAGTCAAACTGGCACCCTGGGAGCGGGAACTTGTCCAGGACGATCTCCGTCAGGAGCTGGCGCTGCTGGAAAACGAAATGTGGCAGGCGTCCGAGGACCTCGATTTCGAGAAGGCGGCCAATCTGCGTGACGCCATCCGGGAACTCGAGGCGCGCATGCAGGGCGTGGATCTGAAACTTCCGGTCCTGCCGCCGGCCGGCGGCCGCAAAACCGAGCCCCGTGCGCGCCGTACCCGCGCCTGAAACCGGCATGATAGGCTCTGACTTTGGAGGCACAAGTGAACTTTCAGGTCGGTGACACGGTGGTCTACCCGCCTCAGGGCGCTGGTGTGGTGGAGGAGATTGTCGAGCGTTCACTGCTCGGCCAGACGCATCAGTATCTGAAAGTCGTACTGAAACGGGGCAACATGGACGTACTCGTCCCGCTTGAGAAGGCCATGGAAGTGGGACTGAGACGGACGATGACGCTCGAGGAAGCCGTTCGCCTGCCGCAGCAGGCCGGCCACGAGCTTGAACTCCCGAACCAGTGGCCACCCAGGTTCCGGGCGGAACAGGACATACTGGCCCGCTGCGACGCGTTTGAGCTGTCTCGGCTCATCGGCACGCTGACCAGGCGTGACGCCGAGCGTGGCCTGGCAAGCACCGAACGGGAAGTCCTTGATACGGCACGGGAACTGCTGGCCAGCGAGCTGGCAATAGTGCATGAGACCGACCTCGAGGAAAGCCAGCTGTGGATTGATGAGACTCTGCTGACCGGGGAACAGGACGTCTGAGCAAACCACTGACATCACTGTCACGGGTTCGCGACCTGTTGCAGCGCCATGGCCTCGGCCCTGACAAGTCGTTCGGGCAGAACTTCCTGATCGACATGCACGTACTGCAGGCAATTGTTGCCGCCGCTGAGCTGACGGGTTCGGACACGGTGGTGGAGTTCGGTCCGGGGCTCGGTGTCCTGACCCGTGAACTGGCCGCCGCTGCGGGCCGGGTGCGGGCGGTGGAGCTCGACCGGCGCCTTCTGCCGGTACTTGCCGAAACACTGGCTGACCTGGATAATGTCGACGTCGTCAACCAGGACGCACTCGAGTTTGATTACGGAACCGTCCCCGCCGGTTCGCTCCTGGTGGCGAACCTGCCCTACAACGTGGCGACACCGCTCGTTAGCCGCAGTCTGGAAAGCGGTCGCATCAGCCGGCTGGTCGTGATGGTGCAGCGGGAGGTGGCCGAACGCATGCGCGCCGGTGTGGGTGAAAGCGGCTACGGGGCATATTCACTTTTCATTGCCCACTATGCAGAGGCCCGAATAATCAGGGACGTACCGCCGGGCTGTTTCCTGCCTCCGCCGAACGTCACCAGCTCCGTGATCCGGCTTGACCGCAGGCCCGAGGCGGTCCCTGACGAGCGACTCTTCCGGGTAATCCGGGCCGCTTTCGCCCACAGGCGCAAGACTTTACGTAAAAACCTCATGATGTCGGGTTATCCTGAGGGAACTGTCCTGAATGCACTGGACACGCTGCAGCTGGACCGCAGAGTGCGGGCGGAGCAACTTTCGCTTGACGGCTTCCGCATGCTTTCAGCCGCCGTGGCAGCCCAGGACTGAATACGTACAGGGGACCAGTGGGGTTAAGATGCAGCTCATACATATTCACACTCACCTGACCGTTGCAGGAGAGGTTTGATGGCGAGATTTTTTGTCGTTGGTGACGCCACCGTCGACCAGATGTATTTCGTTGAGTCACTGCCGGAAGCCGGCGGGGAAATCATGGCACGCAGTTCGCTGATGCGACCGGGCGGTGCCGGTGGCACCGTGGCGGTGGCTCTGGCCAATCTGGGCAACGATGTTCAGATTGCCACCCGGGTCGGAGCAGGTCCGTTTTCGGAGCTGGCCCTCGACAACCTTGTGAAGAGCGGAGTGGACCTCAGCATGCTGCAGCGTGACAGCGAGCGGCAGACTTCGAGTGTCACACTGCTCGTCACTCCCGATACGCAGCGCACGATGATTTCCTCTGTGGGTGCCAGCCGCTACCTGGATGCGGCACTTCTGCAGCCGGAGCACCTGCAAGCCGCGGATGCCGTGGTCATGAGCGCCTACAGTCTGGTGGCCGGGCCCCAGCGCGAGTACGCGGTCAAAACGCTGACCTACGCCCGCCAGGCCGGAATCCGCACCTTCATGGACATGGGCTCCGGAGCGATTGGCTCGCTGCGGGACCGGCTTGTGGACATTATCCGTGACATTGACTATCTGATGATGAACGAACATGAACTGTATAAGGTCACGGGCCAGAACTCCATCTCGGCTGCCGTCGCCTGGCTGCGTGACATCGGCGTCGATCAGGTGATTGTCAAGGTCGGCGAAATGGGCTCGATCGTCATCACACCTGAACTGACCGAACTGGTTGACGCGTTTGACGTTGAGGACGTGCTTGACTCCACCGGTGCCGGTGACTATTACACGGCAGCTTTTGCACACGGAATCATGCAGGGCTACGACATGCTGCATGCTGCCCGGATCGGCAACGTGGCCGGCGGTCTCAACACCACCCGCATCGGAGCGCAGGGCTACACCCTCGACCGTGCGGAGGTCGACAGGTTTGCGGAGCAGATGGAAGCGCTCAGCCCGGCATGAGGACATTTTTTTGCTCCGTCCTTGTGCTTTTCGGCACAATCCTCGGAACGGTTTCGGCACAGGCCACCCTCACTGACCGCTTCGAGACCGCCTGGGGTCTGATTGACGAACGTTACTGGAATCTGGACGTCATCCCTGCCGACTGGGATGAGGTGCACAGCCGCTACGGCGCGCTGGTCGCAGAGCTCACAGAGGGCGACGACGCTGAGTACTACGGCCTGATGGAACAGATGTACGCGGAAATCGCTGACGACCACTCCGTATTCGTGCCGCCGGCCCGTGTCGATGAAATCCGTGAGCTTTACGGTGACATGGCCTGTGTCGCGGTTCTGGGCCAGGCGCAGCTCGGCAGCAGTTTCGGAACGATCAGCTACGGATTGCTGGATTACGGCGGCGTGTCGGTGGGCATGCTGCACATTCCTGACCTTGCCACCGATTTTGTTGCTGCCAACGTCCGCAGTGCGGTACGTGAACTGACCGGATCAGGTGCCGAGGGCCTGCTCCTGGACCTGCGTGGCAACCCCGGAGGCCGACTGCTCACCATGATGCAGGTGGCTGGTGTATTCACAGGTGGTTTCCTGTGGCGCCTGGTCACCACCTGGAGCCTTCCCCTTCCCTATCCGGCCATCGGGCCGGTTGAATCCGAACTGCCACTGGCCATCCTCATAGACGGCAACGTGCACAGTGCGGCTGAGGGCCTTGCGGGAGCGCTGAGACAGACCGGCCGCGCCACCACGTTCGGTTCGGCAACGGCGGGCAATGTCGAGGCCGTGCTGCCGTTCTGCCTGCGTGACGGTTCCCAGGCATGGGTGGCCGCAGGAGTTCTGGCACCGCTGGGTGCGCCCACCTGGCAGAACGTCGGTGTCGCGGCGGACCATGAAACTGATTCGGACGGCGCCGAGGCTGCCGCCCTGGACTGGCTCAGCCGGCAGGTTTCAGGCGACTGAGCCGTTTCGCGTCAGCTTCTGCCCAGCAGGAATGACTTCAGTTCGGCGCTGTCGGCCGCAATCACGGCTGCTTCGGTGTCCCTGTCGGCAAGGCTGTCCAGTTCAGGCGTCCGTGGCCACTGGCCCGGCAGTGCCTCACTGACCACTTCGGGGAACTTCGCGGCATGCGCCGTGGCCAGTATTACGGCAGGCACTGAAGTGTCACCCGCACGGTGCATGTCCATCGCCTCAAGACCCACCGCCGTGTGGGGACACACGACCAGATTTTCCTCTTCAAATGTCCGCCTGAGCCGCTGCCGCGTCGCCTCATCGGTCACGCCGTGGCCGCTGACAGTTGCGCGGACTGCACCGGCAACCGTGTTGAGCCGTTCGAAGTTGCTTGGTGAACCGACGTCCATGGCGTTGGAAATCGTGGCCACGGTCGGCGGGAAAGCAAATGCCTCGCCGGTGCCGGCCAGCCAGCGCGGAAACCAGTCATTCGCATTGTGCGCGGCAATGAAACCACGGATCGGGGCACCGCTCAGGCTGGCGTACAGACCGGCCGTGAGGTTCCCCAGGTTTCCGCTGGGCACACTGAACAGCGGCTGCTGGCGCAGGCCGTGTTCCCGTTCCAGCTCAAGCAGCGCCCACAGGTAATAGAGCTGCTGCGGCAGCAGGCGCGCAATGTTGATTGAATTGGCACTCGACACGCCGGCGGCCTGGACTTCCTCATCGGCAAGCACATCCTTGGCCATGCGCTGGCAATCGTCAAAGTCACCGTCCACCCTCAGCGCCCTGACGCCCGGACGTACCAGTGTCAGCTGCAGTTCCTGCAGGGGACTTACCCGGCCGGCCGGATAGAGAAGCACGACCTCAACATTGGAAAGACCGCTGAAGCCGTCGGCAACCGCGCTGCCGGTGTCTCCTGAAGTGGCAACCACAATCGTCAGCCGACGCTGCTCCTGTTCGAGTGCGGCGTTCATGATGCGGCCCATGAAACGGGCAGCGAAATCCTTGAAGGCAAGGGTCGGGCCATGGTGCAGTTCAAGCAGCCAGCGGCTGCCGCTCAGCGGCCGCAGCACCACCGGAAAGTCGAGGGCTTCGCGGACGAGGCTTTCAAAACGCCCGGCGCCCAGACCGGCGTCACCGATCCAGTTGCCCAGGACCAGTACGGCCAGATCCTGGAATGTTCCGACTTCCTGCCAGCCCGTGGGCAGGGCAGGAACCGCGACAGGAACATACAGGCCCCGGTCCGGCGCCAGACCCCGGAAGAGGGCCTCCCGGAACGTGACCGCCGGGCTGTCTGCGGACGCGCGGCTGCTGCGGAACGTGGTGCTCACACCGTGGCCCGTACCGGCTCAGTCAGACTGTCGCCGGCTTTGTCCGGAAGCGGCGCGGCCTGCCGCAGCGGGGCAGGTCCGGGCCGGCCGTCCGCGGCTGCCAGCAGGTCTGCCAGCACGGCGCTGGCAGTTGCAGCTCCGCCTGCACCCGGGCCGGCAATCAGCACAGCGCCTCCCTGACGCCCGCTGTAGACGTAACCGTTAAGTTCTGCGCTGATCCGGCTCAGGGGATGTTCCGGCAGGAGCCGCACGGGTTCCACTTTCGTTTCCCAGCCGTCCGGACCGGCGCGGATACTGCCCAGCAGGGCCACCCTCGCCCCGTCCGTACCCGCAGCACTGACAAGCTCAGGCGTAAGTTCCGTGATTCCCGTGCAGCTGGCCCTCACCTGTTCCCAGGGCAGATCCGGGTCAAAAGCGAGCCGGCCCATGATGGCCAGCTTGTGGGCAGTGTCGAATCCTTCAATATCAAATGTCGGATCAGCTTCCGCGTAGCCGAGGTCCTGGGCCCGGCCCAGTGCGGCAGCGAAGCTCTCGCCCGCATCCAGCTGCCCGATGATGTAGCTGCACGTTCCGTTCAGAATCGCGGCAAGTCCCAGCGGTTCACTGCCCCGCAGCACCTGGGTGAGCGGCGCCAGAGCCGGGGTTCCGGCCATGACCGCAGCCTCAAAATGCAGCAGTCCCCGCTCCATGTAAGGCAGAAACTCCTCCCAGTGCTCGGCCACTGCGGCCTTGTTGCCGGTGATGACCGGTTTGCCCTCGCTGAGCGCCTGCAGCATCAGATCTTTGGCGAGGCCGGTTCCGCCCATCAGCTCCACCACCAGGTCCGCGCCCGCCAGTGCCTGCTGCGGGTCCTCAGTCACAACCGCCTTGCCGGCCGCCAGCTCGCGCGGCCGCGCTGCATCGCGCACCAGAACTCCCGAAACCCCGAAGCGGTCCATTATGCCAAGCCGGTCCAGCAGCGCACTGCCGACCGTCCCGGCACCGAGTACCGCCACCTGCTGACTGCCGGCTGCTGCCACTCTCGTCATGCGCGGAAGGATAACACGCAGGCATACTGATATCATTCCCCTTCGGAGGAGCTGCCTGAATGCTCGGAATCGGAATTGTCGGACTTCCCAACGTGGGTAAAAGCACCCTGTTCAACGCCATCACCAAAGCCGGTGCGCTGGCCGCCAACTACCCGTTCGCGACCATCGACAAGAACGTCGGTGTGGTGGCGGTGCCGGATGAACGGCTTGAAGCCCTGAAAAAACTGTACACCACGCCCACTCACGTGCCACCGGTGGTGCCGACCAGTGTGGAATTCGTTGACATCGCCGGACTGGTCAAGGGCGCCCACCAGGGTGAAGGACTGGGCAACCAGTTCCTGGCCAACATCCGTGAGGTGGCCGTCATCGCCCATGTCGTGCGCTGCTTCAACGACCCGAACATCGTGCACGTTTCGGGTGAGGTTGACCCCCTGGCGGACATCGAGACCATCGACACGGAACTCGGCCTCTCGGATATTGCCACCCTTGAACGGCGCCGGGACCGGCTGAAGCGCAGCGCCAAGTCCAACAAGGAAGACGCCGCCCTGTTTGAGCTGGCCGGCGAGCTGCTCGAACACCTGGAAACCGGCAGCAGCGCCCGCTCGTTCAATGGCGGGGAAGTCCCCGCTGATTTCGGCCTGCTGACTGCCAAACCGGTCATCTACGTGTGCAATGTCAGCGAGGACGACCTCGCAGATCCGGACAGCAACCCGTACGTTCAGGCAGTCCGTGAGCGTGCTGCCCGGGACGCCGCGGAAGTCGTCGTGATCTCGGCCCGGATTGAGCAGGAACTGTCGGAACTTCCGGAAGATGAGGCTGCCGAGTTCCTGATTGAACTTGGCCTGAGCGAGTCCGGACTGGAGCGGCTGATCCACACGGGCTACAGGACCCTGGGACTCATCACCTACCTGACTTCAGGCGAGAAGGAAGTACGGGCCTGGACAGTCCGCAGCGGCGCCAAGGCTCCCCAGGCAGCCGGCGTGATCCATACTGATTTCGAACGGGGCTTCATCCGTGCCGAAGTGATTCAGTGGCACAGGCTGGTTGAGGCCGGCAACCTTGCCAACGCCCGCAGCAAGGGCTGGCTCCGCACGGAAGGCAAGGAATACGTCGTCCAGGACGGCGACGTCATCCACTTCCTGTTCAACGTCTGAAGCCGGCAGCACCAGTTGCACAGGCAAGGGGCCGCAGGAACATTTTCCTGCGGCCCCTTGCCTTACCTGTTTCGTATCGGCGGTTCAGAAGACGCTGCCCACCCGGAAGCGGAACTCCCCTGCAGGATGCCGTTCACTGAAGGCGTAGTCGAAGCGCAGCGCCGGCAGCATCACTCCACCGAAGCCCAGATTGACCTGGACTCCCAGGCCGGCGCTGGCAAACAGCGGCGAATCATACTCGGGGAAGCCGGTGGCTGAGGAACCCCAGCCCAGGTCCGCGAACAGGATGCCGATAACGGTCTGGGTCGCGAACGTCTCCAGTCCGAAATCATAGCGGTACTCGAGTGCCGAGGTGAAGTAGGTGCGGGACAGGCCGAAGTCGTCTGCCTGGTAGCCGCGGATGGCTGAGGCGGTGCTGGTTGTCTTGCCGACGAGGAAGCGCCTGGCAACCGGATACTGGTCACCGAACTGGTGGCCGAAGTTGCCCCTGACGGCTAACACGTGATTGTCATTCAGGCCGTCGAAGATGCGGTTCAGCTGCAGGTAGCTGCGCACGCCGAGCTCGAACTGCTGATAGTTGTAATTCGTCTGCAAGCCGGTATCCGGATGCAGGAAGTCATTGCCGAAGCCGAAACCGAACATGGTGTTGGCATAGAGGCCGCTCCGCGGGAAGGCGGGATTGTCACGCGCGTCGTACACGAACGAGACGCTGAAGAACGAGTTGACGCCGCCCTGGGGCATGTACCGGGTGGCATCATCGAAGGGCAGGGCACAGGTGGTCGGGTTGGCAATGTTGCCGTCCGCGTCCAGCTCGCAGGCGCGGCCGGGTTCCTGGATGTAGGAAGTGTTTGCTACGCGCGCACCCAGTCCGACGGTCGTGTCGCGGAAGATGGGCCGGCCGGCGCTGAAGCTGAAGCCGGTTTCACGCGAGGTGTACTCCCCCACCGGGACTTCTTCGCCGGTGAGCGGATGCGGCGCAGTGAAGGCATTGCCTGCAGACAGCGGCTGGTTCGGCGTGGGGAGGCTGAACAGTGTCAGGCTCAGGCTGGTCGGTACCGTCTTGAAGTCAAGGAAATCGACGTAAAGCCAGGGAATGCTGTAGCGGACCGAGCCACCGAGGAGCAGGCCAACATCTGACGTCTGGCCGGTGATCTCAACCCCGACGTTGTGCGCCCGCCCCCACAGGTTCAGCTGCGAGTAGCTTACGGACAGCGAGAAGCCCGTGTCAGTCGAATACTGGGCTCCCGGAGTGAACACACCGGTACCGGTTTCGCCGACGATCACATTGACAACCGCTTCGTCAGGCTCCTCGGCTGCCAGCAGCACCAGGTTCATCGGCTCAACCACGCCGAGCTGCTGCAGTTCCATCAGGGCGGCGCGCAGGTCGTTCTGGTTGATGACGCTGCCGACGGGCGGCAGGTAACGGCTGACCACGAAATCCTGTGTTCGGCCCCGTTCACCCTCAAACGTCACTTCATGGCCGGCAACCCGGATCTCGTGAATGTTCTGGACGTAGGTGCCTTCCAGCCAGTTGAAGTCAGGCGTTGCCATGACCAGCCAGCCCTGCTCAAGGTAATGGGCACTCAGCCGGTTGAAGTCCTCCTCGGCGAGTGTCGAGGTGAACGTGTCGCCCGGCTGAAGTTCCAGCAGCGGCAGAAGTTCGGCGGTGTCAATAACCGTGTTGCCTTCTATGCGGACATCGGTTATCACACCGGCGGTTTCCGGCGGGCCGAGAACGAGCGTTACCCGCACGCCGCCGGCGCCGACTGCCTGGGTCTCGAGGCGCACATCGCTGCTCCGGCCGGTGGCCAGTCGGCGCACGTCCTGAAGCAGCACGTCGTAATTGAACAGGTCACCTGTCGCCAGGCTCAGTTCGCCTTCCGGAACGCCGATGGCGCTGGTGTCAATCGCAGTGATGCGGCGCTCAGAGACGACGATGCTCAGCTGACCGTCCTCGAGGGCACTGCGGGCAAGGTCAACGCCGCTCAGGCGGTAGCCTTCCTCGCGGTAGGCCTCGTCGACTGACCCGACCGCCGTGCGGTACAGCTCGATATCAAACTCGCCGGTGCTGGTCAGCGGCCGGAAGTACCCCGCCAGCTGCTCTTCGTCAAGGATCCCGGCTCCGCTCAGGACTACGGCGTCAACCGGCGGGTTCTCGTCAACGATGTAGTTCACGACCACCTGTTCGCTGCCGTCCTCCCCCACAACCGTGTAACGGTCGACAGTGACCGGAACCGCGAACGGGAAGCCCTGCTGGCGGTAGACGGCCTGGATGGTGCCCACGCCTTCCTGCGCCCGGGTGGTGTTCAGCACACGGCCGGGTGAAAGGATGTTCTCCGTTTCAACAACCTGCCCGAGCTGGGCGGGCGCCACGGCGGTCACGCCTTCGAAAGTGATGCTGTCTATGCGCGGGTTCTCGCGGACCGTGACCACGAGAGTTGGTTCCCCGGCACGGGTTTCAAGGTTGAGGCTGACGGCGGCGAAGGAACCGAGTGCATAGACCCGGTTGCGCTCCGCTTCCAGGTCGATTTCAGACACCGCCGTGCCGGAACGTGAGGACAGCACCACGCGCACGATGTCAGCAAAGGTACTGGTGCCTTCAACCACCACGGAGCCCAGCCTGGCGTCGTCAGCCGGCTGTGCGGCAACGACCCCCAGTGGCAACAGCAGCAGGATTGCGATGAACAGCTTATTGAGGCGCATGGAGAGAGTCTATCAATGCCTTGGTGAGAACATCGGGAGGAGGAGCACCGTATCATCGGGTCATGAACGTCACCAGTCACCAGCTGCCGGAACAGATCAGGGCAGCAACCGAAGCCATCCGGCAGGTCACGGATTTCGTGCCTGAAGTCGCTGTCATTCTCGGATCCGGCCTCGGGCCGCTGGCAGAGGACATCGAAGCCGAGGCCGTCATCAGCTATGACGACATCCCTGGTTTCGCTCCCAGCACGGCACCCGGCCACGCCGGTGAGCTGCACCTGGGCCAGCTTGCCGGGCGCCGCGTGGTGGCGATGAAGGGCCGTATGCACTACTACGACGGTTTCCCGGCCGCACAGACCGCCTTCCCGGTGCGGGTCATGCAGGCACTCGGCGCCGGCAGCCTGGTCGTTTCCAACGCCTGTGGTGGCCTGAATCCGGCCTGGAGTGCCGGCGACCTGATGCTGCAGCTCGACTTCATCAACATGCTGGGCGACAACCCGCTGATCGGACCCGCCCATGGTGGTGACCGTTTTCCGGTCATGTATGACTGCTACGACCCGGCCTATCTGGAAGTTGCCCGGGCGGCGGCCCGGGAGCTCGACCTGCCGCTGCGTGAAGGCATCTACCTGGCAATTTCCGGTCCCAGTTACTCGACCAGGGCTGAAGGTCGCATGTTCCGCATGCTCGGCGCCGATGCCATCGGCATGTCAACCGTGTTTGAAGTGATCATGGCACGTCAGCTCGGAATGCGCGTGCTGGGTCTGTCCTGCGTGACTGACATGGCTGTTCCGGATGGCAGCGGCCACGCAACCGGCGACGAAGTCGTGGCGATGGCGGAACGCTCGGGGGCCAGTTTCCGCAGGCTGGTTGCAGCCTGCCTGCCGCAGCTGTAGGCGTCCCGGTTGCAGGTGGTAGAATCACCGCAATGAAACTGAGCCCATTAGACATCCAGCATATGGAGTTCCCGACCGGGCTCAATGGTTATTCCAGGAAGCAGGTACGCGAGTTCCTGGAGAACGTCTCTGCAGAGCTCGAGGACGTGCTGCGCCAGAACCAGCAGCTTCGTGACGACATGAAGCGGCGCGAGGAGCTCATCAGTGAGCTGCAGGGTTCCGAAGCGGAACTGAAGCGGGTCGTGATTGCCGCTGAACGCATCGCCAACGAAATCCGGGAGAACTCCAAGCGCGAGGCCGAGCTGATTGTCCTTGAGGCCGAACAGAAGCGCACCCAGATCCTGAACGACGCCGACACCCGCCGGGAACGGATGGTCAGCGAGGCGGAACAGAAGCGGGCTGAGGTTGTGACCGAGGCCGAGACCCGCATCCGCGACGCGCGCAACGAACTGCTGCGACTGGAACGCGAACAGCGGCTGTTCCGTGAGCAGTTCCGGGCTCTGCTGCAGGCTTTCGCCAGGAATCTCGAAGCGGCGCCACTGGCCGGTGGCCGCAGTGACAGGGCGCGTGAAGCCAGCCCGGCTGCGGCTGGCCGCACGGGCGACGCTGACTGAGTCCACACCATGCTGCTCGAGCTGCTGACCCAGCTCAATTTCCGCAATCTGACAACGCCCCGCATCGAATTCGT
>CAZPLV010000043.1:1267-12187 GCA_964587295.1 uncultured bacterium | reverse complement strand
GACTTCCCCGATGTCAAGGAGCAGGTCTGCATCCTCGGTTACTCCGCTGACATCCCCAACGACGGCATCGTCGTCCGTTCCGGCCTCGATCCGCAGGTCGTTCAGAACATCGCCGACGCCTTCCTGGCAATTGTCGAAACCGAAGAGGGCCGTCAACTGACCAACACCCTGTTCAACGTGACTGGCTTCGCTCCGATCGAAGCAGAAGCGTACGACATCGTCCGCGAAGTCTCCGCAACCTTCCAGCGCTGAAGACAGGCGCCTGACTTTCAGCATCTGCTGAACTGACGCCAGTGGAGGGCGGCCGGGCAATGACCCTGCCGCCCTCCAGCGTGTAAAGTGAGCGTTTAGTGTCACACATAATTTTTGACAACGTCGAGGTCGTCTACAAGACGGGCCTCAAAGCACTGAAAGGCGTGTCCCTGGATATTCCGCGCGGCCAGTTCGTGGTTGTGGTGGGACTGTCCGGAGCAGGCAAATCCACACTGATCCGCACGGTGAACAGCCTGGTCGTTCCCAGCGCGGGCAGCGTGACCGTCGATGGACGTAATGTCACCGCCGCACGTGGGGCTGACCTTCGGTCGGCCCGTTCGGACATCGGCATGATCTTTCAGACCTTCAACCTGGTGAAACGCTCCAGCGTGCTGCGCAACGTGCTTGCCGGCCGGCTGGGCGACCTGCCTGCCTGGCGCGGTGTACTCAGTGCCTTCCCGCGTGAGGACGTGGCCTATGCCCACGACTGCCTGAACAGGGTCGGCATCCCGGAAAAAGCCTACGTCCGGGCTGACGCACTCTCGGGCGGACAGCAGCAGCGCGTCGGGATTGCCCGTGCCCTGGCGCAGAAGCCGTCGGTCATGCTGGCCGACGAACCTGTCGCCAGCCTGGATCCGCCCACTTCGCGCGCAGTGATGGATGACCTCAAGCGAATCGCCCGTGAGGACGGCATCACCACCATCGTCAACCTGCACTTCATCGACATGGCACGCGATTACGCCGACCGCATAATCGGCATGCGCGACGGGCTGATTGTCTTCGACGGCACTCCGGAGGAAGCATCGGACAGTGCGTTTGAGGAGATTTACGGCCGCGCGATCGATGAAACGAAGGACATGCGTGGTGCCTGACCATAGCGAGGCGCACGGGCCGCGTGCCGCAACACGGCTGCGAAGCCTGCTGGGCCTGGCGGCCATTGCAGCCCTGCTGGTCGTCTCCTACCAGCAGGTTGGCTTCAATTTTGAATCCCTGTTCAGCGGTGCCCAGGATTTCTGGCGGTTCTTCCTGCGCCTGGCTCCCGACTGGACAGCCTGGCCGCAGATCTGGCCGGTACTGCTTGATACGCTCCGCATCGCCTACGTGGCCACCATCGTTGGCACGCTCATTGCAATGCCGCTGATTTTCCTTGCTTCCAGCAATACGACCATCAACGCACCGATCCAGTGGATCGCGCGTGTGACTCTCACGATCCTGCGCAGCATCCCCGACCTGCTCTGGGCTGCCCTGTGGGTGGCTCTGCTGGGCCTGGGCGCCCTGCCGGGTGTGGTCGCACTGGTGTTCTTCACCATTGGCGTGCTGGCCAAACTCGGTTCGGAAACAGTCGAGTCAGTTGACCCCGGGCCGCTGGAGGCCCTGAAGGCCGTCGGAGCGGGCCGCAACCGGATGATCATCTTCGGGGTCATTCCCCAGGTCGCCGCCACGATGACTTCATTCATCCTCTACTCGTTTGAGATCAACGTGCGCGCTTCCGTCGTCATCGGGTTCGTGGGTGCGGGTGGCATCGGCCTTCTGCTGCAGCGTTACCTCGCCTTCTTCGACTACCCGGGCCTGGGTGCGCTGATTATCGTCATCTTTGCCGCCGTCCTCATAATTGACGGCATAAGCGTCTGGGCACGCTCGAAACTCATCTGATGGCCGGCTCCAATCACAGCACCCGCCCGGTGACCATTCCGGCGCCTCCTCCCGGAGTGAAGCGCAGCCGCAACCTGCTGTTCATCGGCCTTGCCGCCGTGGCAGCCGTGTTCGTTCTCGCGCTGGTCACCATGGACCTGCCCACCTGGGCCCGTGTGCTGACCGGCATTCAGCGCAACCTGCTGCCGCTTCTGCGCGGTCTGGTCCAGCCCAACACGGAAGTTTTCAACCTGGCCTTCACGTCCATGCTGGAAACGTTCTACATGGCTGTACTTGGCACCGTTCTCGGCGCCATCCTGGCATTCCCCATGTCGTTCCTTGCCGCCGGCAACCTGCTGGGTGGCACCCGCTGGGCGATACCCGGCAAGACAATCCTGGTTGCCATCCGCACGTTCCCCGAAATCCTGCTGGCCATCATCTTCGTGGCCGCAACCGGTCTGGGTCCGACCGCCGGCATCATGGCGATGGGCCTGCACTCGATCGGCTACCTGGGCAAGATTTTCTCCGATGTGATCGAGGGAATCGACCAGGGTCCGATGGAAGCAATCCGCGCTGCCGGTGGCAACTCCCTGCAGGTATTCCTGTTTGCGGTGGTGCCGCAGGTAATGCCTGAATTCATGTCCAACACGCTCTACCGCTTCGAGATCAACCTGCGGTCGGCAACGATTCTCGGTCTGGTCGGCGCCGGCGGTATCGGCCTGCCGCTGATCCAGCGCCTCTCGTTCCGCCGCTGGGACGAAGTATCGATGTTCCTGCTCGTCATCGTCGCCTTCGTGGTGATAGTGGACGCCGTCTCCTCGAGGCTGCGCCGCAACATGGTCTGAGCCAGAACTTCACACGCTGGAAAACAGGGCCCTGACTCTCGCAACCAACAGTCAGGGCCCTTCCCTGTAACAACTGCTCAATGGTGGTGCGAGTGAAGCTCACCTTCCTGCAGCTTGAGCCGGTCACCGCGGAACAGCAAGGCGGCAATGATCGTGGTGAGTGGCACGGCCAGGATCAGGCCCAGCGAGCCAACCAGCGTGTGCACGATCTCGGTGGCCACGATTTCCATGTTCAGCGTCTGCAGCAGGCCGGCACCGTTGATGTGCAGCAGCATCAGCAGCGGCAGGGACGTGCCGGCATAGGCCAGCACCAGCGTGTTGACCAGCGAACCGATGTGGTCGTTGCCGACGTTCATGCCGTGCATGTACAGTTTGCGGGCAGGCATGTCCGGATTGGTGTGGGCCAGCTCCCGCACGACGCTCGCCTGCACGATGGTGACGTCGGTCAGCGCGCCAAGCGCACCGATGAGCATGCCGGCCAGAAGCAACCCGCGCATGTTCACGTTGCCGGCATGATAGTTGATCATCATTGCGTCGTCCGAGCCGAAACCGGTCAGGTGGGCCATGTCGGTCCAGATGATTCCCAGGAACATCGTCACGATGATCGCCGCGAACGTGCCGACGACCGCGGCGGTCGTACTCCAGTTGATGCCGTGCACGAAAAAGATTGCCAGCAGCAGGATAGAGCCCGTGCCCAGCAGCGAAACCATCACCGGGTTGGCACCATTCAGTATTGCCGGCACGATGTAGCTCACGACAATCACAAGGCCGACGGCGGTGGCTGCAAATGCCCGCAGGCCTTTCAGCCGGGCAACCGCGACCGTTGCAATCAGGAACAGGCCGGCCAGCCACCACAGCGCCGGACGGCGCACCCAGTCAGTCACTGCCCAGACGGGCTGCTCGCCCCCGCCCAGGTACCAGTATGTCTCGACCCGCTGTCCCGGCCCGAAGTCCGGCAGTTCCGGGCCGACGTTCTCGGTTGGCAGCGGCTGGCCCAGATCAGCGGTGATGATACGGCCGTCGGTCAGCTCCACCGTGGCCATGTTTGTGGCCACGTCAATCGACAGAATGCGTCCCTCGGCGTAGCCGAAACTGTCGTCCTCTGCCGGCGCCTGGGCCAGAGCTGCGGGAATGAACAGCAGCATGAGCAGCAGGGCCAGCCTTCTGGGCCAGCCCTCAGGCATGAACGGCCGGGGAGCAGTCAGGGCAGGTGCCGTAGAAGGTCAGGGAATGGTCGCTGACCGTGAAGCCGCCGGGCAGCGTTGTGCCCTGCAGTGCCTGCACGGGGCAGCTCTGATCGATGGCAAAGACGGTTTCGCAGCCGTCACAGCGGAAGTGATGCCGGTGGCGGCGGGGCATCTGCTCGAAGCGGGTCGGATCGCCCGGCAGGTGCACTGCACGCACCTCACCGGACTCCTGCATTGAGTTGAGGTTGCGGTAAACCGTGGCCAGACCGATGGAGTTGTGTTCGCGGCTGGCGCGGTCCAGTATCTCCTGGGGCGTCAGCGGTCCAGATGCCTGCTCCAGCACGCTGCGGATCGCGTGGCGCTGGATGGTCTGCCGGGGAGTCAGGGACTCGTTCATATGGCGGAATTGTATCAGTGACCGGCGCATTTGCCGGCAGCCGCGCTGCGTCTCAGTCGGCCGCCGAACTCTCGTCGGTTTCCGGCAGTGGCAGCCGCACGGTGAACTCCGTCAGGCCCGGTTTGCTGACCAGGCGGATGTCTCCCCCGTGCTGCACGGCAATCTGCCGGGCTATCGCCAGGCCGAGGCCGGCACCACCACCGGTACCGCGCCAGAATTTCTCGAAAATGCGTTCCTGCTGTTCGGGTGGAATGCCCGGACCTTCATCACGGACGATGATGCAGGCAAAACTGTCATCGGTACGCAGTTCAAGCTCAACCGCCTCGGCACCCGCGGCACGCACGGCGTTTGCGCTCAGGTTGCGGACCAGCTGGCGCAGCCGGCCGGGGTCCCCTATCAGCAGCGTGTCATGCCCGCCGATTACCCGGACGCCCGGGAACTCCGCTGCCACCTGCTGCAGCACGTCCTCGCACGGTTCCACCAGGTGGGGCTCCAGTTCAATCACGGTTTCGCCCCGGGTGAGCTGCAGCAGGTCCTCGACCAGCCGGGTCATGTTGCTGGCAATGCGGCGTGCGTCCTTCAGTTCGGGCTGCACCTGCGGTCCGCCACGGCGCACCGCCCGGTCGAGGAAACCCTGCAGGCTCGTCAGTGGCGTGCGCAGCTCGTGACTCGTTTCCAGCAGGAACTGCCGCTGGCCATCGAGTGCGGTTTTCAGCCGGCCGATCAGCAGGTTGAGCACATTGCTCAGCAGGCCCAGTTCATCGTTGGCGAAGTTGTGTTCGATCGGCTGCAGGTTGTCGGGGCCCAGCCGCGCGGCCTGGCGTGCCAGCCGCCTCAGTGGCAGCATGACGCGGTCGGCAATGAACCAGGCCGCCACCGCGCCGATGACGACGAAACTGAAGCCGAGCATGGTCAGTACCCGCGCTATCTGTCCCAGCGCGCCGCTGATGAAGGTCGTCTCGGAAATGACTGCCGCCACCCCCACTCCGAACGGCGCGAGTGCAGCCAGCAGGTCGCGACCCTCGAACTGGCCTTGCCAGTCGCGCAATCCGCCGCTGGCTGCCCGCACCACCTCAACCGGAATGGCTGCTGAAAAGCCCGGGGCTGCCGACGTCGCCAGGAAGTTTCCTGCGGCGTCGTACAGGTTGATGGTTACTCCGCCGGTCGGACCGGTCAGGTTCTCGTTGGCACTGCCCGGCTCGCCGCCGCCGTAGAGCGCGGCAACCCGCTGGGCATCCTCGCGCAGGCTGGCGCGCAGGTCGCTGAGCAGGCTGGAACGGACGGCCAGGTAACTGGTCGCCACCGCCGCAACGCTCAGCAGGGCCATGGCAAGACCGACCAGCAGGACCAGCCGCCAGCGCAGCGGCAGGTGCCGGCCGGCCGGCCGCTCAGCCCTTGACGGCGTAGCCGATGCCACGCACCGTCCTGATCACGCCGAAGCCACCGGCGTCGCGCAGTTTGCTGCGGATGTTGGCGATGTGCACGTCCACCACGTTTGAAGCGGGTGGCAGTTCCTCGCCCCAGACGTTGATTTCGATTTCCTGGCGGCTGTAGACGCGGCCCGGCTGGTTGCTCAGGTAGGTGAGCAGGTCAAATTCACGTGGCGAGAGGCGTACTTCCGACTCTTCCCACAGCACCTGGCGGCGCAGCGCATCGATGCTGAGGTCGCCGATTTTGCGGGCCGCCTGGCCGTTGCGCTTGCGCAGCTGCACACCGACGCGGGCAATGAGTTCTTCCGCGTGGAACGGCTTGGCCAGGTAATCGTCCGCTCCGGCGTTAAGCATCTCAACCTTGGTGCTCAGGTCGTCGGCAGCCGTGAGGATGATGATGGGCGTATCGCCTGTCTGGCGGATGCGGCGGGCGATCTCCGCGCCGCTCAGGTCGGGCAGTCCCAGATCCAGGATGACAAGGTCGGGGTTGTTCTCCCGTACGGCTGCCAGCCCGCGCATGCCGGTGGCGTGCGCTTCGACGCTGAAGCCGGCTTCCCGGAGTTCCAGGCTGAGCAGGTTGGAGATGTCGGTATCGTCTTCCACCACGATGATTTGTTGCTTGCGTGCGGGTGCACTGGTGTCTGTCACTGCTGTCTCCTGTTTCATCACTGTGGCGGCAGTACCAGGCTGATTCCGCGTTCCTGCTGCAGCCATTCGCGGAGCGATACGGGCGGGCCGCTCGCTTCCAGCGTGAAGAGATCCTGGCCGTTGGCCGTAACACTGACCCGCAGGGACTGCAGGCCGGGTGCAGCCATGGTGGCCGGTGCGGCGCGTTCGGCGTCAGCGGAGCTGGGCGGCTGGAACAGCAGCTGCACGGGCACTCCCACCGGCAACGGCGCGTCAAAAACCAGCTCGCCACCGTCAACGGTGCCACGGGCATAAATGGTACGCAGGTCCTCGGCAACCACGAGCACGACGGTACCGGGCTCCAATGCCGGCAGTCCTGCCAGTGCCTGCGCGGACATGAACAGAATCGAGAGGCTCACGGCTCTGCCACCATGACAGGTGAGCTGGCGCCGGATGCTTCCATAAGCACAACTTTAGCAGCTGACTCCAGAGTTTCAGGACAGGATTCGGTGAAGAAGCCTTCATTGTTCGGGGAGCTGCCGCTGCAAGTGACCAACATAACCGCGCGCGGGCCGCTTCGTCTGGTATTCAGGGTTATGCTTCTGACAGCAGAATTCCCGGGGGAGCAACAGAGGTAACCTTATGCGGCATGTGAATCCAGCCACTGGCAGGACGGCAATTACGGTGGGCCACAAGGCGGTAGTGATGGTCCTGAGCGTGCTGGCCCTGCTGCTGCCCACCCCGGCGCACGCGCAGAATTTCGATGGCGCGCGTTTTCTGGACCAGTGCCTGCGGCTTGAGGCCGGCCTTGATTACATATCGGCCCGTGAATCATGCCTCAACGCACTGGAACTGTCACCAAATGATCCGGACACGCTGCTGGCTCTGGCCCGCCTGGAAATCAGGCTCGCTGAGCTGAGTTCCGCAGAGAACCGTCTGCTGCAGCTGCGCGCCCGCGTGGCAAGCGCAGAACCCGCCATTCTGCTGGCTGAGGTCGCCTTGCTGCGCAACGACCTGATGCTGGCTGAAAGCTATCTGGACAGTGCCCGGCAGCAGCTGCTCAGCAATCCGAATGCCGAACTGGCTGCGCGTCACTCCTGGCTGTATGGCCGTACGCTCGAGCAGCGCGGTGAACTGCAGACGGCGCTGGGTGAGTACCGCCGCGCGGCCGCGAGTCAGCCGCTTGAAATCGAATACTACAAGGCCGCAGCCCGGGCGCTGCTGGCCATGGGCCTGCCTGAACCGGCCGCTGATGAACTGCTCCAGTACCGCAACGCCAGCGGGCAGCGCGGCGACGCCCAGCTGCACTCGCTGCGCGGCGAGGCGCTGTGGGCGTCCGGTCAGCTTGAAGCTGCCGCCACGGAGTACGAAGCTGCCTTCGCGCTTCGTGCCGGCCGCGACGCGGAAGCCCAGGCAAGTGACCTGCGCAGCCTGAGTGCCATCTACTACGGCATGGGTGACCTGGCGGGCGGCAACGCCGCACTGTCAGACGCGGTCCGTCAGGGCAACCTTCTGCGTCTACTGGCGGGCAACAGCCTGATGTGGCTGCTGCTGCTTCTGCTCCTGGCCGGAGTGCACCTGGTGAGCGAAAGCCGCGTGCATCAGCACCAGTCAGCCGACATGAGTGAGGGACCGCGCCTGTGGCCGATCGGCCGGGTCTACTCCGTCCTCATCACTTCCGCCCTGCTGGGTGTCGTGGCCGCGGTCGCCTGGAGCGTCCTGGTACTTGACAACTACACGGCGCTGTTCACCCCGCTGCAGGCGACAGAAGTCAAGTCGATTTTCCTGATTGTCTTTACGCTGGTTGCAATGCTCATGAGTCTGGCTGCCGCGCGCAGGCATGGCTGGAAAGCCGGTGCGAAGCTGCTGGGCGGCGGCGATCAGATCGTGTCCGGTGTGCTGCTTGGCCTCCTGCTCATCGTGGTTGCCGTCGCCTGGATGCGCTTCGTGCCTGTCGGCCTGCTGAACGCACCCTGGCACTTCGGACTCGAGCGCCTGAGTGGCCTGACTGTTGCCGCGCTGGCAATCCTGCCGCTGAGCGAACTGTTCTTCCGCTCCTTCGCCCTGCCGTCCTTTGAGAAGCGCTACGGCGCCAATATTGCCGTGTTCCTCGCAGCGGCACTGTATGCGCTGGTCCTGGGCACACCGGTTGTCCTGAGCGTCGTGCTGGGCCTGATACTCGGCGTCGCTTACCTGCGCAGCCGCAGCGGTTTCCAGGTCATCACCGGGCAGCTGGTGCTGCAGCTCGGCCTGGTGCTGCTCAAGATCGTGTGGAGCGGTCTCGTTCCTGTCATAAGCTGAAGCTGACATGATCATTGCCGTTGACAAGCCCATAGGGCCGACTTCCCATGATGTTGTGGCGGGAGCACGCCGCCAGCTGGGCACCCGCAAGGTCGGCCACGCCGGCACGCTCGACCCGCTGGCTTCAGGCGTTCTGGTCCTGCTCACGGAAGAGCACACCAGGCTGTCGCAGTTCCTGACTGCCAGCAACAAGACGTACCTGGCCTGGGTCTCATTCGGGGGCACCACGCCAACCCTTGACGCCGAAGGACCGCTGGAACCATCCGGAACCACGCCGTCGGTCCATGAGCTGCAGGAGCGTCTGCCGCAGCTGTTCCCGGATTTCCTTGAACTGAGCGAGCAGCGCCCGCCGAACTATTCGGCCGTCAAACAGGCCGGAGTCAGGGGCTATGAGGCAGCGCGGCGCGGCGAAGTGCAGGATCTGCCCGCCCGACCTGCCGGTTACCTGGCCATCAGCCTGCTCGACGTTGCCGCCAGCGCCCATGAGCTGCCCCGCACGTTCACGCCGGGCAGCTGGGAGCCGGCTGCCAGCGGTCACACCTTCGGACTTCCCGCTGAGCTGGCGCCGCTGCCCTCTGCGCTGATCCGCGTTGAGGTACAGGCCGGCACCTACATCCGTTCGTTCGCCCGTGACCTGGGTGAGCTGATGGACAGTGGCGCCTTCCTGTCGGGCCTCGTGCGCATACGTTCAGGCCGCATCGGACTTGAGGAGACGGTCGAGGCGGACGCCCTGGCCGGCGCAGCTGGCCTTGCAGCGCACCAGGTCATGCAGCAGCAACAGGTGCGGCTCACTGCGGAGGAAGTGCGGCGTGTGCGGCTGGGCCAGCGCCTGTCGCCGTCCTTCGGGGGCACTGCCCTGCTGCTGGACGAAAGCAATGAACTTGTGGCCGTGGCGTCTAATGAGGCGGGCCGGATGAGACTGCTGGCAGTGTTTCCGCCGGCGGCCTGAGGCGCGCTGACGACGGTGCAGCGGGCGCTATGATGGCCGCATGAACATCGGAATACCCAAGGAAACGAAGGCGTATGAATTCAGGGTGTCAGCGACCCCGGTGACGGTCCGGGCCCTGGTCAGCGCCGGCCATCAGGTGATGGTCGAAACCCAGGCCGGCCGCGGCAGCGGCTTCCAGGACGAGGAATACGAGGCGGCCGGCGCCACCATCGTGCCGGAGGCGGCTGACGCCTGGGCGCAGCAGCTCGTGATGAAGGTCAAGGAGCCCACGCCTGAGGAGTTCGGTTTCCTGCGCGAAGACCAGATCCTGTTCACTTACCTGCACCTGGCCGCTGACCGGCCCTTGACAGAGGCGCTGCTGGAGAGCGGCACCATGGCCATCGCCTACGAGACCGTGCAGCTGCCCGGTGGCGGACTGCCGCTGCTCACCCCGATGAGCGAGGTCGCCGGTCGCATGTCCGTCCAGGTAGGTGCCCATCACCTGACCCGTTTCATGGGTGGCCGCGGCCTGCTGCTCGGCGGCGTACCCGGAGTTCCCTCGGGTGAGGTTGTGATCCTCGGCGGCGGCATGGTCGGCACCAACGCAGCCAAGATGGCCCTGGGCCTGGGCTCGCGCGTAACGATTCTGGACGTCAACCACGCGCGCCTGCAGTACCTGGATGACGTGTTCGGCAACCGCATCCAGACGCTGATCAGCAACACCGGCAACATCGAGGATGCTGTTCGCCGCGCTGACCTGCTGATCGGTGCAGTGCTCATTCCCGGTGCGCGCGCTCCCAGGCTGGTGACCCGCGAACTGGTCGGCGAGATGAAGGAAGGCAGTGTGATCGTGGACGTGGCTGTCGACCAGGGTGGCTGCATCGAAACGATCAGGCCGACCACTCATGACAGCCCGACCTATCAGGTTGACGGCGTGATCCATTACGGCGTTTCCAACATGCCGGGTGCGGTGCCCAACACCAGCACCAACGCCCTGTCGAGCCAGACCTTGCCATATGCCCTCAGACTGGCGGCCGATCCGCTGCAGGCCCTGCGCAGCGACCCGGCCCTGCTCGGTGGTCTCAACACCTACCGCGGCAGCGTCACCTACCACGCGGTCGGCAGTGCCTTCGGCCTGCACAGCGTCACACCGGACACGCTGCTGCCGGCCTAACGCAGCCTGGCCAGTGCCTTGCGGATGATCGACTCCGCGGGTGCTTCCGGCTCGGCCGAGGTAAGTTCAGCAACCAGCGCGCGTACCTGGGCTTCCCTGAAGCCCAGGGCAAGCAGTGCCTCGGCGGCGTCCTGCGCCACGGCATTA
>CAZPLV010000043.1:0-1167 GCA_964587295.1 uncultured bacterium | reverse complement strand
TCCTCCTTCACGACGAGGTGGGTGTGCAGCTGCACGAACTCACCCTTCGTCAGCCTGCTCAGCGTGCTGCTGGCCGCGAAAACCTCAATGCCGACGAGTCCGGCGCGCAGCACGGCACTGCTGCTGCGCACTTCCACAACCTGACCCTCAAGAAATGCAATCAATGTCAGAACTCTCCGAACAGTGGTGCGTAGATCGAGTCCAGCCCGATGTCCGCGAAGTTGCTGCAGCCCGTGAGCCGCATGGCGTAGTGCAGTTCAGCTTCCAGGTGCGCCAGGTTGCGGTCCCCCTCCAGCACGATGACGTCCGCACCTACCGCCAGCAGCCTGAACACGTCTATGCCGTCACGCACCTGGCCGCCCGCAAGCACGTCCATCGTGCCGGCCACCGCGTCCACCACCTCCGGCAGCACCTCGATGACCGCCGGACCACCGATCTTGCGACCGGTGCGGCTGTGGACAATCACCGCGTCAAGCCCGGCTTCAAGCGCCACGTCCGCGTCATCAGAACTGGCGATGCCTGAGAGCCAGAACGGCACGCCGGCTGCAGCCCGCAGTTCAGCGAGCTCTTCCCGGCTGCGCGGCCGCCACGGCTGTTCGCCGTACGGCGGGGTGTCAGCCTGGTTTGACAGGTCGAGCGCCACCGCAGCGACGTTCAGGCCAGCGAGCTGGCGGACGGCCTCAATCAGTGCGCCCATCGAGTCGTTGGCCAGTGTGGCGACGCAGATTTGCGGATCGAACAGGTGGCCGTGTGACTGGAGCAGCGCAGCGGGTACCAGGACCGGACTGCTGACAGACTCGGCCGGCGTGCTGCTCAGCAGGGGCAGCAGCGGAGCGGCCAGCTTCAGGTTGGCCAGCTCGGTGCTGCTGTCGGGTGAGTTGACGTTCTTCAGCAACCGGGGCAGCAGCCGGTGGGAGTCGAGAGCCAGCAAATCACGTTCCATACGCCTCTGATAATACGCCGGCGCATCGCGGCACTGCCGTGTGACCAGGACCGTTAGAATGCTTGGGTGATTTTGGTCAATGAACTCAGCAAGAAATTCAGGAACGTGACCGCCGTCGACCGGGTCAGCTTTGAGGTGCAGGCTGGCGAGGTGTTCGGACTGCTGGGGCCCAACGGCGCCGGCAAGACCACCACGCTGCGCATCCTGGCAACCCTGATTGAAGC
>CAZPLV010000042.1:0-12219 GCA_964587295.1 uncultured bacterium | reverse complement strand
GACGGCCCGCCTGAACAGGCCGGCGACCTGAGAGTGCCCTTTGACTTCCGCGGCAGTCCCGCCGATACGCTGACGCGCGACGAACTCCTCTCGCTCACGGAACTGTCCCTGCAGCGTGAACGGCTAATGGAGGCAGGCGGCAGCACCAGAACGCTCGACTTCGAGGTGCAGCGCCGGCTGGCGGACGCCTTCAACGGCCTGTGCTTCGTGCTGATCGCTGCTGTCCTCGGCGTCGGCGTGCGCGAACGGACAGCTGCCTTCGCCATCACCATCGGCCTGCTGGTCAGTTTCTACGCCCTGTGGACCGTGTCGGCAACCCTGTTTGACCGGCAGGTACTGACAGCGGTGCAGGCCGCCTGGCTCACACCCGCAATCGTCACGGCCGCGGCGGTGCTGCTGGGCGCGTGGAGGCTCAGACGGTGAAACGCTGGGGCCGCTACCTGCTTGCCGAAATCATGCCGCTCTACTTCGCCGGGCTGGCCCTGCTGCTGCTGCTCCTGCTCGGTGGCTTCATGCTGGAACTGCTGGCTGACGCCATCAGCCGGGGCGTTCCCGCCGGGCTGATTGCGCGTTACCTGCTTTACAAACTGCCGGTGGCCGCCATTTACGGAATTCCGCTGGCGCTGCTGTTCGCGGCGCTGCTGGGCCTGTCCCGCCTGGTGCAGGACTCGGAGATGAAAGCCGCCCGCCTGCTCGGCCTCGGTCCGGGCCAGTTCATCTGGCCGATCGTGACGCTCGGCCTGATAGTCAGCGCAGTCAGCGTGATCAACAACGAACTGATCGTGCCCCGCACCGAACGGCTGGCACTGGAAGTGCAGAAGGACATCCTGCTGCGCAGCCCTGAAGCGCTGCTCGACGAAGGCAGCTTCTTCACCGATGCGCTGGGCCGCAGCATCTTCATCGAGCAGCTGGAGAGCGGCGGCCGCTTCAGCGGCGTTACGGTCATAACACCCGGCGGTTCACGCGGACCTTCAGAGGTCATACGCGCAGCCAGCGGCCAGCTGGATGAGGAACAGGGCGTGTGGCACCTGAGCGACATCGGCATGCGCGTTTACCGCAGTTCCCGGCTGGTGCTGGACTTCAGCGCCGAAAGCGGCGTGCTGCCCGTGCAGGGACTGAGTGCCGCCTCGAGCACACCGATGGACCTGGCCCTGCTGCCGCTCTCCGAGCTTCTGCAGCGGATCAGGAGCGGCGGTGAGCGCGAGCAGAACGCCGAGTACACGGCACTGCACCGCAAGTTCGCGGAGCCGCTGGCGGCAACCGCCTTTGCCGTATTCGCGCTGGCGGTGGCACTGTTCAGCTTCCGCCGGGGAGTTCCGCTCGGGCTGGTGTCCGTCATGTTCCTGACGTTCGTCTATTACGCCACCTGGAGCGTGGCCAAGCTGCTGGGTGCACAGGGCGCCATTCCCCCGTGGCTGGGTGGCTGGGGGCCGCTGCTGCTTTACCTGGGTGTGGGACTGCTGCTGCTCATCTGGTCCTGGAGACGCTGAATGCGCTTCCTTCCGGTGCTGCTCGCCGTCATGGCCGCCGCCTTCAGTCTGGCTCAGCAGCAGGTGACGATTGACACGGGCGACGATCCCGACAGCCGGCTTGAACTGCGCAACTACGTGCTGCCCGACGGCACCGAAGTCAGTTTCTACGTGCTGCGCGGCGACCCGCTCACCATCACCATCGGTGAACAGCAGCTGGTTGCCAGCCACGTGGAAGTGGACCTGACCCGCAATGAACTCCGGGTGATCGGAGCCGGCAGCTTCAGCAGCGGCACCGAAACCGTCGAGGGTGACGACCTGATAATCGGCCTGGACGAGGAAACCTTCAGCGCGTTTGACGTACTGGTCATCACCGGTGCTCTCGATGTGCTGGGCAGTGAGGCCTGGCGGGTTCCGGGGCAGATCAGCTTCATCGACGGTTCGTTCAGCCCCTGCAGCCGCTGCGGGCAGGAAGTCGAGGATTACGGCTTCCGGGCCGAGCGCCTCGAGCTCTACCCCGGTGACAGGCTGATTGCCTACCGGGTGACGATGCTGGTGCGCGGACAGGAGTTCATGTACCTGCCGCTGATGGTGGTTCCACTGGCCCGCCAGGACCGGCAGCCGCAGCTGGTGATCGAACAGGGCAGCGAGGAGGAGCGCGCACTGGTGGCGCTGGACTGGCCTTATGTAACAGGGCCACACTCGTACGGCACGTTCAGCATCCGTTACTGGGCGGACGTGGATGTGGACGGCGGCGGGCTTGCCGGCAGGATGCTGGGCGGCAGCGTGGAAACGCAGTACCTTGGCGGCGGCTTCAATCACCTGTTCCACACCGAAACCGGCGCCGGCAACTTCCGGCTGATGTACCGGCCCCCGTTCCTGAATCCTGACGCCCCGGATGGACGTGACCTGGCGCAGCATGACTGGCGTTTCCACTGGACCACCGACGAGGCGCTGGTGCCGGACGGAGCGGACCTGGCCGAGGTGCTGGTGGAACGGCAGGACGAACGCCGCTTCGGCATCGTCGAATACCGCGCCAGCCTGGAACTGCAGGACGTGAACCACCGCACCAGCCTGTTCAGCCAGGGCTTCTTTGACCTGCGGCCCGGCGAGGGTGAGCGCGATCCCTCCTACTGGAACCGCAGCACCCCCAGGCGCACGCACTTCAGCATCCGCTTCGAACCGCTTGAGCGGGAGCCGGTCACGCTTGGCGTGCTCAGGCTCAGCTCGCTGCTGCTGGAAGCAGGCCTGTTTGAGGACTCCATCAACCCTGCCCTGCGGGCAGTGACCACCCAGGCTTTCTGGCAGGCTGCACGGCTGCGCGTCAACCAGGATGTGGAGCTGCTGCCGCTCACGCTGTGGCCGCTGTTCGAACTTTCCGGCAGCAGCCGTTTCGGCGGCTGGTACTACTCCAGCGGCCAGCGGCTGATCGACTGGCACACGCGCGTCAGCGGCACCCAGGATTTCGGCGCCTACGGCAGCCTCAACCTGACCTTCAACCGTAACGTGACCGAGGGTGAGACGCCGTTCCGCTTCGACCAGCTGCCCCTGCGCGAACGAACTGACGTGAGTGCCCGGCTCAGGCTGGTGCCCAGCAGCTGGCTGACGCTGGAGATGAGCAACAGTTACGTCTTCACGGACAGCCGCAATCCGCGTGCTGAAGGCTGGCGGCCACTCGAAACGACCATCACGCTGCTCGATAATGTCTCATGGCTGGGCGTGGTCGTAAGCAACACGCGTGACCTGATGACCGGCGACCCCGGCAACCTCGACTTCGAGGTGGGCCTGCGCCACTCGACCCGTGAGCTGGACGCCCGCCTGACTGCAACGTACACCCACGACCTGGACCCCGACTTCAGCCAGGACGGTGAGGACCCGCTGAACGCAACCGCCACCTCGCTTGAGGCAAACCTGCGCACTGACGACCTGGAACTGAGCTTCGGCTGGGGCTACAACTTTGAACCTGAACTCCCCACGGACCCGGCTGAGCCGATTCCTTACTGGGAGCCGTTCGTGTTCAGCGTCACCTACGGTTCCCTGAGACGCGGCAACGACCGCTGGGGCCTGCGAGTCGACGGGACCCGCGACCTCAACCATGACCGCATGAGCGCGTTCGGGTACGAAGCGCGCACCAGCCTGGGCCCGCTGGAACTGCACGCCTCGGAGCGCTACCGGCTGCCCGAAGGCGGAATTGAGCGCAGCAGCTTCCGAATCACCTATCCGGGTTACGTGCAGCTGGAGGCTACCGGGATGTCCCTCATCAGACCGGAGTGGATCTTCCTGCCCGAGGACCCGGACCAGCGGCGCACGCACACGTGGACGGTGTCGGACGCTCCGGACTTCGGGCCGCAGCGGTGGCAGGTGCGCTACCGCACGACCTTTGACCCGCTGATGACGACACTCGACGGCGCGACCGGCGGAAGGCGCGACACGTCACTGGAACTGCGGGCGCTGCTTGAGGAGGAGCCGGTCGGCAACAGCCGCTTCTCGGTTGACCTTTTCGTGGACATGCCACTGGCCGACGGCCGCCAGCCCGGCTCTTACCTGCGCCGCGCCAGCCTCACCCTGGGCATGGACTTCAGCGACCGCGTCGGCCTGCAGGGCAGCCTCGGCTACCGCGGCACCTACAGCCTGGCGGAAGAGGAAGTGACCCGTGGGGAGCTGACGCTGACAAACCTTGCTCTCACGGTGCGGGTGTCAGATGACGTCTATGTGGGAGCAATGCTCAATGACGTGTGGGACCTCAGCGGCAACTCGGACGAGATGGCGCGCTTCAACCTGCAGCCGGAGTTCCTGGTGATGTGGAACCGCTGCTGCTGGGCGCTGTACGGCAGCTGGAACTCCGCCACCGGCCAGGTTCGCATCGCCCTCACCACTCCGGGCGCCTCAAGCGGCCTGGCAGAGGAAATCACCACACCCTGGCGCCTGCCGGACCGGCACGAGAGTGCGGGTGAGGACTGATGAGGAAACTGCTGCTCCTGCCCCTGCTGCTGTTCACCCTTGCCGCCTGCACCGGCACGCAGTCACCGCAGGCTCCGCGCCTCCTGTTCGTGACGCATGAGCAGGGCGGTTCATTCATTGCCGCGCTGATCCAGGAGGACCAGCGGGCGGCCACTGCCGCTGACCGGCTCACCTATCTGGCGGCCACCGAGGTGGTGCTTCCGGGTGAACCGCTGGCCATGGACGTCCTTGACCGGGCCGGTTCCCGCAGCCAGGTGGTGCTGCTGCTCGAGGAAGCCGCCAACGAGTACTCGGCGCTGTGGCTGGACGTGAGCGGCGTTGAACCCGGCTCCGCGTCCGCTCTGGCCATGGACCTGCTTGACCTGAGCCCGCTGCTGCTGCCGCTGCTGCCCGATCCCGTCGAACTGTGCCTGACTGACCTGCAGGTATCGCGGACCGGTGACGTGCTGGGCCTGTTCAATGACCCGCAGGCGTGCGGCGGAGCGACGCTGGCCGAGCCGAGCATCTTCGTGGTTGACGTCGGGCAGGGCACTGCACGCAGCCTGGCCGCGAGCGACTCACTGGTCCGCGCCGGCGTGTTCATCCGGCAGGGCACGGCACAGGCGGATGCAGACACGCTTCATTTCCTGGACGGTGCGGTGCAGAGCGTGCGTCTGAACAGTGTTGAACTGCCTGCGGGAACAGCCGAGGCCGGTGCGGCCTTCGCCACCGGCAGTGACAGTCCCGAACCGCTGCAGCTGACCTTCACTGACGGCGCCTTCACCTCCCTGCAGCCGTCGCGCCTGCAGCTGCTGGAAGGGACTGCACCCACCACCTTAAACCTGCCCTCAGGCTGGCAGGCGGACATGATTGTCGCCGATCCCTCTGGAGACCAGCTGCAGGCCCTGCTGGTGCTGCGTACCGGCCCGGGCGCCCGGCTGCTGGTGAGCGACACGGCCGGTTCGGGAGGCCCTGAGGACCTGAACTTGAGTTCCGGCGTCAGTCACGGTGCAGTTGATCCCTATCAGCTGTGGGTGTACCTGCTGCGGCCGGGTGGAGTGGACATTGTTGACCTGCTGGGTGTGCTGGAGGAGTCCGCAACCGGCTCGCCGGTCGGCCGCTACAGCCTGCCCGCCGGCACGCTCGGCAGTCCGGGCTTCATCACCTGGGTCGACGGCGTACTGCCGCCGCCCGCCCCGTAAGCCCGCAAACTGTAAGCGCAGTAACACTTCCCGACAACGGCTGATTAGACCCTTACTAAACATGAGAAACCATTGGAGTATGGTTACAGTCTGCTGCCCCTCGCACTGGTAATTTGCGGGCATGAAAAACATTCGGAAGGTACTCACATCCGCTGCAGTTTTCGCCATCGCCACCATCGTTCTCGCCGCCTGCGCAGGCACCCGCAATATTGAAAGCTTCGAGATTGTCGGACAGGCTCCGGAATTCACCAGCACCGGCCTGCACTTGCAGGAAGGCGCCACCCACCAGCTCGCCGGACGCGTCACTTTTGAGAACCGGACCACTGATTCAGTGATCGGCGCGCTCATCACCTGGGAATCCAGCAACGAAGACGCCGTAACCGTTGATAACGACGGTACCGTCACCGCAGTCGGCGTGATTGATGCCGCAACCATTACCGGTACTTACCGGGGTGAAGAGGACACAATCACCGTTATCGTCAGCCCGCTCGGCGACAGCTGAGCAGCTGCTCACAACAGATTCGCCACTCGAATGGCCGCGCTGCACGCGCGGCCATTCTCAGTTGTGCTTGCCCGGGGCGATGTGCGCCAGTGCCTGTTCCAGCTTTTCGGTAAGGCGCGCCTCGGCGATGCGGGACGCGGTCTTCAGCGCATTCTCCACCGCGTCAGCCCCGGCGGAGCCGTGTCCGATGAACACGTTGCCCTTCACGCCAAGCAGCGGCTGGGCGCCAACGCCGGAGGGATTCATGCGTTCACGCAGTTTCATCAGTGCGGGCCTGACCAGCGCACCGCCCAGCTTCGTCAGGAAACCGCCGCCGCGGATTGCGTCGCGGATCCAGCCGAACAGTACCTTCGCCTCACCCTCAGCAAGCTTCAGCATCACGTTACCGGTGAAACCATCGGTGACGAACACGTCGGTGGTGCCGGCCAGCAGGTCACGGCCTTCGACGTTGCCGTGGAAGTTCAGGCCCGGCGTGTCCTTCAGCAGCGCGTGTGCAGCCAGTACAAGTTCGCTGCCCTTCTCGGGCTCCTCGCCGATGGAGACCAGACCGACCGTGGGATTGGTCCGCTCAAGGAACTCGCGGGCAAAGATTGAGCCCATCACCGCGAACTGCTGTAGCCAGGCGGGCCGCGCGTCAGCGTTGGCGCCGGCGTCCAGCAGCGCCACCGGCCCGCGGTCGGACGGAATCACCGTCACGATTGCCGGCCGGTCCACACCGTCGATCCGGCCCAGGCCGAACAGCGCGGCTGTCATGGTTGCTCCGGAGTTACCCATGGAAACGGCAGCGCTGGCCTTGCCCTCTTTGACGAGCATCACGCTGCGGTAAACACTGGAGTCACGCCTGCGGCGCACATCTCCCGGGCTGTCACTCATCAGGATTACGTCAGTGGTGTGTTCGATCGGCAGGTCTGTGCCGGCAGCGGAAAGCAGCGGCTCGAGCCTGCTGCGGTCACCGACCAGGACGACACTGAGACCGTTGCGGTGTGCAGCGAGTGCGCCGTTGACGGCGGCTTCGGGCATGTTGTCGCCGCCCATGGCGTCCAGTGCGATAGGTAACACAGCGCCAGTATAAGTGCGAAGGGTGCGGCCTGCAGTCCGGTTCCGGCCCTGACGGGCTAAACTCAGGCATGGATTTCGAGACGTTTGAGGCGCCGGCCAGTGAAAGGCTGGACGCTGCTGTCGCCCTGGAACTGGGCGTCAGCCGGGTCGTTGCCAAGGACCTGGTGCAGGGCGGTTACGCCCAGGTGAACGGGCTGCCCGTCTCGAAGCCTGCCCACCGGCTGCAGGGCGGCGAGATCGTCTCGGTGATGATGCCGGACCTGAGGCCCGAACCGGTGGTGGCGGAGGACATTCCGATCGACGTGTTCTTCACGGACACGGACCTGCTGGTGGTGAACAAGCCGCCGGGACTCACTGTCCATCCAACCCCGACACTGCGTGGCGGCACGCTGGTGAACGCACTCATGGGCCGGTTCACCCTGTCGCGCGAGCACATGTTCGACCCGCTCGAGGGTGACTACCGCCCCGGCATCGTCCACCGGCTGGACAAGGACACGTCCGGGGTCATGGTGGTGGCCCGCAATGACGAGGCGCACCTGGCGCTGGTTCAGGCGTTCAAGAAGCGGCTGGTGCAGAAGGAATACGTGGCGATTGCCGTGGGGCGGCTGGCCGAGGATGAGATCCAGCTGGAAGCCCCCATCGGCAGGCACCCGGTGAAACGGCAGCAAATGACCGTCGCCGGCCTGAACGCCAAATCAGCCCGCACCATAATCCACGTGCTTGACCGGGTGGAAGGCCACGTGCTGGTGCAGGTGCGGCCGCACACCGGCCGTACCCACCAGATCAGGGTTCACCTGGCGCACCTGCACGCACCGATCCTGGGTGACTCGGTATACGGCCGTGAAAGCCCGCTGATCGGGCGGCAGGCACTGCACGCGCACGCGCTCACCATTCCGCATCCGCATGACGGGCAGGCGGTGACCTTCAAGGCCCGCGTGCCTGACGACATGCATGAAGCATGGCTGGCCCTGGGCGGCAACTGGCCCGCGGAACTGACAGGAGCACCGGACTGATGGAACTCACCTGGCTGGCCACGCTGGTGCCGACGGTACTCGGCTTCCTGCTGCTCATCGGCGGTGTGCGCAGCTTCCGGCGCCGGCGCGGACTGAACGGCACGGTCGGCACGCTCAGCGGCCTGCTGTTCCTGAGCCTGGCCCTGTCCATGGCGCTGATTGCCATTGGCATGCGCGGCTACCAGGCGCTCACCAGTGAGCAGCTGGCAGCCACCATGGTCGTGGAACGTGAAGGCGGCCAGCAGTTCAGCGTGCGCATCGACTACCCGGGCGGGGAGTCCGAAAACTACAGCCTCTCGGGTGACGAGCTCTACCTTGACGCGCGCATCCTGAAGTGGCATCCGCTGGCAAACTTCATCGGCCTGCAGACGGGCTACCAGCTGGACCGCATCAGCGGCCGCTACCTGGAACTGGGTGACGAGCTTGAGCAGCCGCGCACGCTGTTCCAGCTGCGCCAGGATGAGACTGTGGACCTGTTCGGCATCGTGAGGCGCTTTCCGGCGCTCGAGCCGCTGGTGGACGCCGAATACGGTTCCGCCTCGTTCGTTCCGGTGCGGGACGGCGGCATCTACCAGCTTATGGTGTCCTCCAGCGGACTGCTCATTCGCGAACTGAACTGAGCCGGCAATGTAGGCTTGCACAATGACAGATTCCGCCGAAAGCTCGCCACGCTGGCAGCTTGACAGTATTTTCCCCGGCATCAGCAGCCCTGAGTTCGAGGCAGCCTGGCAGCGGCTGGATGAGCAGCTGGTCCAGCTGGAAAGCCATCTGAGCACCGGTCTCGGCACGGGCCGCACCACCGTGGAAAGCATCCTCAAACTGTTCAACGACAGCCGCGTGCTTGAGCACGACCTGGGCGCTTACCTGTACCTGATCACCAGCACCGACGCGTTTGATGACGAGGCGCAGGCCAGACAGTCTGCACTCGACCGGAACGAAGTGCGGCTCGAGATAATCGAGGCAAAACTGACTGCCTGGATCGGCCGGCTTGACCTGGACTCACTGCTGGAGCAGTCGGAGTTCCTGCGCGCGCACGGCTTCTGGCTCAGGCAGCAGGTCGTGCTGTCCGAACGGCTGCTGGCTGAGGCTGCCGAGGAGGTCGCCGCCGCGCTCAACCCGACGGGCGGCAGCGCCTGGGCGAAACTGCATGACCAGCTCATCAGCCGCGAGACGATCGAGATTGACGTACCCGGGCAGGGCCTGCAGGAGCACGGCATGTCCGGCCTGTACAACCTGGAGCTGAGCGAGGACGCGGCCGTGCGCCACGCCGCCTGGCAGGCATCGATGCAGCTGCTGGAACGCAACGCCGTGACGTTCGCGGCCGCCATCAACTCGATCAAGGGCCAGGTCGGCGAGCTGGCCCGGCGGCGCGGCTGGGCTGATGCACTGGCCGAGTCACTGTTCGACAACCACATTGATTCGGGGGCACTCGAAGCGATGCAACAGGCATGCGCCGAGTCGTTCCCGCTCATGCGCCGTTACCTCAGGGCCAAGGCGAAGCGCCTGGGCAAGGAACAGCTGGACTGGTCCGACCTTGAGGCGCCCGTTCCGGGAGTCAGTGCCCGCAGCTACACCTGGGATGAGGCACGCGAGTTCGTGGTGCGGCAGTTCCGCACCTACTCTGACGACCTGGCTGACTTTGCCGACAGCGCTTTCGAGCGCGGCTGGCTGGACGGTCCGCCCCGCAAGGGCAAGACCAACGGCGCCTACTGCTACGACCTGGCGACCGTACCTGAATCACGCATCATGCTGAACTTCGCCGGCACGCTGAACGACCTGTTCACCATCGCGCACGAGCTGGGCCACGCGTTCCACAACGACCGCATGTACCGCTTCGGCCGCACCTACCTGCAGAAGCAGGAGCCGATGACACTGGCGGAAACCGCCAGCATCTTCTGCGAAACGATCATCTTCAACGCGGTGATGAACGAAGCGTCCGCTGCCGAGCGGCTGGGCATCCTGTCCCAGGACCTGGACGGTGCAGCTCAGCTCATTCTGGACATCCACTCACGCTTCCTGTTCGAAAAGGGAGTGTTTGACCGGCGCAGCGAGCGGGAACTGTCCGTGACGGAACTGAAGCAGCTGATGCTGGACGCGCAGGAGCAGACCTACGGCGACGCACTGGAACCCGGATCGCGCAACCCGTGGATGTGGGCGCAGAAGGGCCATTACTACAGCCCGTTCAGCAGTTTCTACAACTACCCGTACACGTTCGGTTACCTGTTCGGCCTGGGCCTGTACGCGCAGTACCTGAAGCAGCCCGAGGGCTTCCATGAGCGTTACGACGAACTGCTGGCCTCAAGCGGCATGGCTGAGGCCTCCGCACTGGGCCAGTCATTCGGCATTGACATCCGCAGTCCCGACTTCTGGCGCCTGAGCCTTGTTGTACTGCAGGAGCGGGTGGAGGAATACGAAAAGCTCGCCTGAGGGGCGCGAGTTCCCGCGCCGCCTGCAGTAAACTCGCAGCAATGAAGTCACGGGCCGCAACCGGCCCGGCAGTTGGAGGAGCTTCTGTGGATTACAGCAAGATGTTTGATCTGAGCGGCAAGAACGCCGTAGTCATCGGCGCGGCTTCCGGCATCGGCCGGGAAACCGCCCGCGGCCTGGCCGCGTTCGGCGCCAATGTGACCGTGGCCGACCTGAACGGCGACGCTGCAGCCGAAGTGGCCGCCGCAATCAAGGCTGAAGGCGGCAGCGCCAGCAGCCAGGCGGTGGACTTCACCGATCCGGAGCAGGTGCAGGCGCTCGTGGCCAGCGTGCCGCAGCTGGATGTGCTGGTGGCGACCCCGTCAATCAACGTACGCAAGCGCATGCTCGACACCAGCCTGGAGGAATTCCAGCGGGTGATTGACGTGAACCTCAAGGGCGCGTTCGTCAGCATGACCGCTGCGGGCCGGGCCATGTCCGAGCACGGCAAGGGCGGCAGCATCATCATGTTCAGCTCCATCCGCAGCGAAGTGGTGGAACCCGGCCAGGGCGTGTACGCCTCAACGAAGGCGGGCACCCTGCAGATGGCCAAGGTACTGGCCGCCGAGCTGGGACCTGAGAACATCCGCGTGAACGCCATAGCTCCGGGCGTCGTGGAAACGCCGCTGACCGAACAGATCAAGGCGCAGCCCGACTGGTACAACGCTTACGCTCAGAAGAGCGTTTTCGGCCGCTGGTCGCAGCCCAGCGAACTGGTCGGCGCCGCCGTGTTCCTGGCGAGCGACGCAAGCTCCTTCGTCACCGGCACCCTGCTGAAGGTGGACGGCGGCTGGACCGCAGCTGACGGACGCTTCACTCCCCCGCTCCCGTGAGTACCAGTGAACTCGCCGCCAAGGCGGCCGCCGCGGTTGACGCTGAGCGGCTGGTGCAGCTGACGCAGGAACTGGTGCGCATCCGCAGCGTGTATGAGCCGGAAACCGGTGGCAACGAAACCGAAGCAGCGGAGTTCGTGGCGAAATGGCTGCGCGACAGCGGCCTGGACCCGGTCGTCGAGGAAGCCGCACCGGGCCGGCCGAACGTGATTGCCGACTGGAGCGGCAGCGGCTTTGAGCCCGGCGAGGGCCGCACGCTGATGCTCGAGGGCCACACGGACGTTGTGACCGAGGGCGACCCGGCCACGTGGGACATTCCCCCGTTCGAAGGCAGGCTGCAGGACGGCAAGATCCACGGCCGCGGCAGCGTGGACATGAAGGGCGGCGTGGCCGCAGCCATCATCGCGCTGGAAGCAGTCCGCAAGGCAGCTCCGGAGCTGGCCGGCCGGGTGCGGCTCGGCATTGTTGCCGATGAAGAAGGCATGATGCTGGGCATCAAGAGCTTCATCAATAACGGCTGGGCCGACGAGGTTGACGCCGCCATCGTATGCGAACCCGAGGAAAACGAAATCTGCCTGTTCCAGAAAGGCGCGCTGCGTGTGCACGTGAACTTCACCGGCGTGATGAGCCACGGCGCCATGCCCTACGCAGGCGTGAACCCCATCACGGCGCTGACCACCTTCGTGAGCATGATGATGGAATACCAGCAGGCTGAACAGGAACGCCTGGGCGAGC
>CAZPLV010000041.1:6053-12357 GCA_964587295.1 uncultured bacterium | reverse complement strand
GTGACATGAACCCGTACGGCGGTGGTGAGCACTTCCTCGCGGCCCTCACCCACAACCGCACTGGTGAACACGCGCGGCGCGAATGCGATGTGGGGCTGGGCCTGGTCCAGGTCCGCCAGGACCAGCGGCTGGTCCTCCGGTGAAACGAGGTCCCATTTGTTTATTGCGACAACGACCGGTTTGCCCGCTTCCAGTGCGAGGTTTGCGAGCCGCATCTCATGGTCACCGAATTCGAACGGATCCACCACGAGAATGGACACGTCCGCCCGCAGCAGCGCCTGTTCGCTGCGCAGCTTCGAGAAGTACTCAAGGTGCGCATCGGGCTTGCGGCGGATGCCGGCGGTGTCGATCAGCGTGAAGACCCGGCCGCCGTAGGTGAACTCCACGTCAATCGAGTCACGGGTGGTGCCCGGAATGTCGGCCACGATCATCCGCTCGTCACCGACGATGGCATTCAGCAGGCTGGACTTGCCGACGTTGGGCCGGCCGATGATCGCGACGCGCAGTTTCTCTTCCTCGGCTCCGCGGTCAGCGTCACCCATGCGGTCTGCGATGTCCTCAACCAGTTCCGTGGTTCCGACGGCGTGTTCAGCAGCGGTGGGGAACGGTTCGCCGAAGCCGAGCGAATACAGGTCAAAGAACCCGGCTGCTTCCATGTGCCGCTCGTCGTCGATTTTGGTGGCGATCAATATTGCGTTCTTGTCGAGCTGGCGCAGCCAGGAGGCCACTTCGAAATCCGCGTCGGTGGCGCCTTCGCGACCGTCCACGCAGAACAGGACCAGGTCCGCCGTGCGCAGGGCCTCGTTGACCTTGGCGTGAATCGAGCGCTCCCACTCGTCACCTGACCAGAGTCCGCCCGTATCGAGCAGCAGGTATGGCCTGCCGTCCGCGGTTTCCAGACGCGCCGACTTCACGTCTCGCGTAACGCCGGCCTCATCAGCCACAATTGCCTCACGCCTGCCGACGAGGCGGTTGAACAGGCTTGATTTTCCGACGTTCGGTCTGCCCACTATGGCGACGGTATACATCTGTTCCTCCTCAGCCCTGCAGTACTGCGCCGGCGCTGATGCCGGCTCCGTTGGCCCAGTCAAAGCCACTGAGCCGCTTGCGGCCGGGTGACTGCACCTCTTCAAGCAGCAGGCCACCGGTGGACAGGCTGACGGCAATTCCGTTCTGACTGATGTCCTGGATCTGGCCCGGCGGGCCGGTCAGTTCGTCAAGCAGGCTCATGGAATGCACCTTCACGTCAGTTCCTGAAAACCGGAAGTAGGTGCCCGGCCAGGCGAAGACCCCGCGGTAGCGGTTGAAGCTGTCCCTGGCGTTCCCGCTGAACTGCAGCAGTCCATCTTCGCGCTTCAGGAGCCGTGCGATGGTCGCCTGCGCGTCATCCTGGGGCTCAAGGGGCAGCTGACCGGCTGCCAGCAGCCTGAGTGCCTCCCTGAGTGCCTCCGCGCCAAGTTCCGCCAGGCGGCCGAACAGTTCGGGAGCGGTTTCGTCTGCGCCAATGTCGATGCTTCTGCTGTGCCTGACCGGTCCGGTGTCGAGGCCGGCCTCCGTCTGCATCACCGAAACGCCTGTGGTCGTGTCGCCACTGATGAGTGACCACTGGATCGGAGCTGCCCCGCGCCAGCGGGGAAGCAGGCTGGCGTGTACGTTCAGGAAGCCGTGGGTTGGGATGTCGAGCAGTGTCTGCGGCAGAATCCGGCCGTAAGCGGCGGTCACGGCCACGTCCAGCTCCTGCTGTCCGAGCCAGTCGGCGAATTCGCTGTTGCGGCGCAGTCGGTTGGGCTGCACGACCTGGATGCCCATTTCCAGGGCACGCTCGGCCAGTGGCGGATGCTTCACTCTGAGGCCACGGCCGACCGGTCTGGCCGGCTGGGTTACGACTGCGACCAGTTCATGTTCCTGCTGCAGAACGTCCAGAACCGGCAGTGCAAAGGCCGGTGAGCCGAAAAGGGCAATGCGCACTGTCATTCCTCCAGTGCCAGCAGGCTGAGGCGGAGGGTTGCCTGCGGCGGGGTGCTGTTACCGATTCCCTCCGGCAGCTGCAGCGTAACGGGCACGCTGAATGTGCCTGCTTCCGGTTCGATGCCGCTCAGGTCCGCACTTGCGCGTACTGACTGAATCTCGGCCAGCACCGATGGCGCTCCGGTCAGGGTCACCTCAGGTGAGTCAAGCCGGGCTGTCACGTTGAAACCCGTTATGGCCGGCGGAACGAGCTCAACGCTGACCGTACGCTGCGTCAGAATCATTCTTTCGGTTACGGTCACATCCACGGTCGCCGGAGTGACCGTCACGCCCGGCACCGGCAGTCCGCCCAGGTCAGTGGCGAATCCGGCAACGTTGCGCTCACCGGGATTCGGCTGGACAGGAACCGCGACCCTCGTGACGCGCTGGAGTTCACTGGCCAGACCGCTGACGGTGACATGCCGGGGTTCGGCGCTGACCGTGACTGCCGCGTCCGGGCTGCCCGTGCCGATGATGACCGGTTCCACCGGTACCACCGACTCGGACAGTGTTTCGACAGTACCGATCACGTCACTGGGCGTGACGCTGACCAGTTCGACCCCGCGGGGGATGACAACATTGATCGGTTCCTCAAAGTCGCCGCTGCGGCCGGTAAGATCGATGATGGCGCCCAGAGTGCTGGGCTGCAGACGGTCAATCAGTACGCTTGGCCCCCTGATGGTCAGGACAGCCGTGTCGGGCAGGCCGGTTGCAACGCTGGTGTTGCCCAGGCCCTGCACCTCGATGCTCACCACACGGCTCGCCTGGGTCTGTGGGGTGTCACTCACTGTGGCGAACCACCACACGAGCACGGCCGCTGCCAGGCTGCCCAGCTTCTGAGGCCAGTTGTGCAGGAAAAACATGCGGATCGCGCGCAGGTAGTCCTGGTTCACTGGTACGCCTCCCGCAGGGCGGCCAATACGTCCGAAGGTGCGACATCACTGCGCAGTTCACTGTCGCGGGCCAGGCTGACGGTGCCGCGCTCCTCGCTGATTATGAGCACCAGTGCGTCACTGGTTTCTGCCAGTCCCAGTCCGGCGCGGTGGCGGGTTCCGTGCTTGACGCTCCAGCCTTCCTGACGGTCGGACAGTGGCAGGATCGCACCGGCATGGGTAATCAGGTCTTCCTTGATGAGTACCGCACCGTCATGCAACGGCCCGGCAGAAGCAAACACGGTCTGCAGCAGGGCGCTGCTGACCGGCGCATTGATTTCGGTTCCGTTGGCCCCGTATTCCGCAATGGGAGTCCGGCCCTGGATCGCCAGCAGCGCACCCTTGCGCTGTGAGGCAAGGTCACGGACCGCCGTCATGATTTCCTGCACCGGATCCTGACCGGTCGTCCGCACAACACGCCCGCGGCCGACCCGTTCCAGTGCAGCGCGCAGTTCCGGCTGGAACACGACCACCAGGGCAATGAAACCGACAGGGGCAACCCGGTCGAACAGCCACTCAGTCGCCTGCAGGCCGAGCTGCGTCGCCAGGAACCAGACGACAACCAGCAGACCCAGGCCACGGACAACATGCCAGGCGCGCGAATTGATCAGCAGGCTGTAGGTCTGGTACAGGAAAAACGCAATTATCAGAATATCGAGCAGGTCCGAAATTCTGAATGTGTCAAAGAACCACAAGTCAGGCGCCTCCCGCCGGCCATGCAGCGGAGTGGTGCGGGGCACCCCTTCGGCCGCTCTTCAATGCTATCGTATCACGCTATGAGTACTGTAGATCTGCCCGCAATGAAACAGCGTCTGGTTACCCTCCGGGGGTATCTTTGACATCGCTGGCAAGAGCTCGCGACTGAGCGAACTCGAACCCGTACTGAACGACCCCGATCTCTGGAGCGACCCCGACAATGCACGCAGGATCAGCCAGGAAAGTGCCCGACTGCGTCGTGTCGTCGATGGCTACAGCCGTCTTGATGATGATCTGACCGGTCTCGCTGAACTGCTCGAGATGGCCGAAGACGAGGAGGACCAGGCTGACCTGGCCTCTGAAGCCGAGCGGCTCGAGGGCGACCTTGCTGAGCTCTACCGTGAAACGCTGCTGTCGGGTGACCATGTCGACCGGTCGGCAATCGTGACCATCAAGCCAGGTGCCGGTGGCACCGAGAGTTCTGACTGGTCGGGCATGCTGCTGCGCATGTACCGTCGTTTCGCCGAGCGCAACGGTTACAAGGTCGAGTTCGTGGACATTGAGAGCAACGAGGCAGCGCCGCAGGCGATTGATTACGCACAGTTCATCATCCGGGGCGAGCGTGCCTTTGGTTTCATGTCTGCCGAAGGTGGCGTGCACCGCCTGGTGCGGGTGTCGCCGTTTGACTCGCAGGGCCGTCGCCATACGAGCTTCGCATCGGTTGAGGTCATGCCGGAGATTGATGATGACATCCACATCGAGATAAACCCGAGCGACGTCCGGGTCGACGTTTACCGTTCCTCCGGTCCCGGAGGCCAGTCGGTGAACACAACTGACTCAGCCGTGCGCCTGGTCTGGCGTTCCGGCACTCCTGACGAGATCATCGTCACATGCCAGGACGGCAAGTCGCAGATCAAGAACCGTGAGAAGGCCATGACGGTTCTGCGCAGCCGGCTGTGGGAACGTGAGGAACGCATGCGGCTTGACGAGCAGCTGAAGGCCCGCGGCGAGCAGAAGGCAAATGAGTGGGGCTCACAGATCCGTTCGTATGTGCTGGACAAGCGCTACGTAAAGGATCACCGGACTGGCCTGACCCGTCATGATCCGGATGAGGTGCTTGATGGCGACATCATGGACCTGGTGTGGTCCGGACTGGAATGGCAGGCCGGATTGGCCGGCGGCGGGTCGGAGCCGGACAGCTGAATTGCGGATACTGGCGGTGGCGGACAGCGTATCGCCGGTAATCCACTCAGCCAATTTCCCGCAGAACCTGCCGGAGTTCGACCTCGCCCTGAGCGCCGGTGACCTGCCCGGTCATGTTCTTGAGTTCATGGCAGACAAACTGATGCACCAGCCCGTGTTTGTCCTGGGAAACCATGACCGCGGGCTGGTTGCCAATACTTCCGATCCGGCCGGCCTGCAGCTGCAGGTGCCCGGGGGCTGCATCAATGCCCACAGGCGCTCGGTGATGCAGGGCGGACTTATCATCGTCGGCTTCGAGGGCAGCGCCCGCTACCGGCCCGGACCGCATCAGTACAGTGAGCGCGAGTACGCGCGGATGGTGCGCGCGCTCACTCCTCGGCTGCTGTGGAACCGGCGCCGTTACGGGCGCGCGGTGGACATCCTGCTGACCCACGCCCCGCCGACCGGTCCGCACGCCGGCGAAGACTGGCCCCACCGGGGCATCCCCGCGTTTGAACGGTTCAACCGGACCTGGAAGCCGCGCCTGCATGTGCACGGCCATGTGCATCTGCTTGGAGCCAATGCCAAACGGGAGTATGTGACAGACGAGGGCGTCCGTGTGATCAACGCCTTCGAGTTCACCCTGATTGATTTCTAGCTGACAGTAACTGTCGTGTCGCCGGCCTGCAGCCGGGCATCGGCAGGCAGGTCCAGGCGCAGGATTGCCAGGCCTGTCCAGCCCAGTTCGTCGTGATGCAGGACCGTGCCCAGACGGCCCACGCGACGACCGTCCAGCGTAACGTCACGCTCACTTCCCGGGTTGCCGTCAAGCCGTATCTGCCTCAGGCCACGGCGCATGTTGCCGCGTGCCTCAATGCGGGCCATTATTTCCTGACCCAGGTAGCAGCCCTTGCGGTAGGAAACCAGATGCTCCAGACCGGCTTCCTGCGGCAGAACTCCTTCACCGGCGTCCAGGGGAGCTGCCGGAACGCCGGCTGCGACCCGTTCCCGCTCGAGCCCGGCCGGGTCCAGCCCACTGGAACCGAGTGCAGCCAGGACTGACAGCGCTTCATCCGTGTCGCCCCGGAAGAACAGGTCAGTCCCGCCGCTCTGTGAACGCCTGGCCGCCACACTGCCGAGCCAGCCGGGAAGATCCGCAAGCGCTGTCACTGCTGCGTCGAGAGCAGGATCCTCTGCCTGTACGGTCAGCTGGCTGAAGCCGTCAGGGTGCCGCTCAACGACGACCTGGTCAAAGATGATGTGGCGGTTTAGCTCGGCGAACACACTGTCAGCCAGCCCGTACTCCACCGCCAGCAGCAGCATTTCCGGCAGCCTCAGCACCGTCATCTGTGCCAGTGCGTGGCCACGGTGGTTCAGCAGAAGAGACAGGACCCCCGAACATGCCTGGAGTCCCTTCACATCGCCGGTCACAAGGCCATGCACGAAATCGAGCCTGTCGTCGCCGCTCACGGTGATGAAACCGGAAT
>CAZPLV010000041.1:4105-5953 GCA_964587295.1 uncultured bacterium | reverse complement strand
AGGCCATGCACGAAATCGAGCCTGTCGTCGCCGCTCACGGTGATGAAACCGGAATCCATGTGTGCGTGAAACATACACCTGTCTATCACGGCGCGGGCCCACAGGGCGTAACCGCGGCCCCGCCGACTGAAACCGCGCCCGGCAGCGGCTATACTCGGGTCATGACTGAGAAAGCACGCTGGCTGGCCGGAAACTACCGGGCCGCCACGGACCGTATGAAGGAAAGGGACTACCCGTTCAGGACGCTGTCCGACATCGGGGTCGATCCGGTATACACGGCCGACGACCTTCAGGACTGGGACCCGGGTACTGAACTGGGCATGCCGGGTGAATACCCGTTCACGCGTGGGGTGCACAGCAGCATGTACCGCTCCAAGCTGTGGACGATGCGCATGTTCGCAGGCCTCGGTACTGCCGAGCAGACCAACGAGCGGTTCAGAAAACTGCTTGAAGCGGGGCAGACCGGCCTGTCCACCGCATTCGACCTGCCGACCCTGATGGGTTACGACAGCGATCACGACCTGTCGCGCGGCGAAGTGGGCAAGTGCGGTGTGGCGGTGTCAAGCCTGGCGGACATGGAAGTCCTGTTTGAGGGTATCGACCCGGAGAAGGTCACCACTTCCATGACAATCAACAGCCCGGCCAACGCCATCTGGGCAATGTACCTGGCGATGGCCGAGAAGCGCGGAGCCCGCCTGGACAGGCTGGGTGGCACCATCCAGAACGACATCCTCAAGGAGTTCATCGCCCAGAAGGAATACATTTTCCCGCCGGAACCTTCTGTCAAGCTCGTTATCGACACTTTCGAATGGGGACCGAAGTTCGTGCCGAAGTGGAACTTCGTGTCAGTCTCGGGCTACCACATCCGTGAAGCCGGTTCTACCTCCGTCCAGGAACTTGCCTTCACGCTTGCCGACGGCATCCACTATGTGCGCAAGGCACTGGAGCGCGGCCTCGACATCGACGAATTCGCGCCGCGGATCAGTTTCTTCTTCAATGCCCACAACGACTTCTTCGAGGAAATCGCCAAGCTGCGCGCTGCGCGCCGCATCTGGGCGCGGCAGATGCGCGAGGTATTCGGGGCCAGAGACCCCCGCTCCTGGATGATGCGTACGCACGTACAGACGGCCGGCGTGTCGCTCACGGCCCAGCAGCCGCTCGTCAACGTTTCGCGAGTCGCCATTCAGGCGCTGGCGGGCGTTCTGGGCGGGACCAACAGCCTGCACACCGATGCGTTTGATGAAGCTCTGGCACTGCCGACAGAGGAGAGCGCCATGCTCGCCCTGCGCACCCAGCAGGTGATTGCCTATGAGACCGGCGTGCCGGCCACCGCCGACCCGCTGGGCGGCTCCTGGTACCTCGAGAGCCTGACCAACAGGATGGAACAGGAATGCCTGGCCTACTTTGAGCGCATCGACGCACTCGGGGGAGTGGAAGCAGCGATTGATGCCGGCTTCTTCGCCGCTGAGATCGGCGAGGCAAGTTACCAGCAGCAGAGGGAAGTGGACTCGGCGGAGCGCGTAGTCGTTGGTGTCAACGCTTTCGTGACGGATGTTCCTGAGGTTCCGGTGCAGCTCGTTGATCCGGCAGTCGAACGCACCCAGGCTGACCGCCTGGCACGTGTGCGGTCCGAGCGCGACCCCGTGGCCGTCCAGGGTGCACTGGATGCACTCGGGGATGCCGCCAGGGCAGGCACCAACACGATGCCCGCCTTCATGGCAGCGGCGCGTGCGTACGCAACACTCGGTGAGCAGATGGACGTACTGCGCCAGGTCTACGGCATCTATGAAGAGCCGGTGCTCATATGAACCCGATCCGGGTACTGATTGCCAAGCCGGGACTGGACGG
>CAZPLV010000041.1:0-4005 GCA_964587295.1 uncultured bacterium | reverse complement strand
CCGGCTGTGTCCGGATGAGCCTGATTTCACTAACCGTCCTCACTTTCAGGTGATAACCTGACAACGGTTTCCCCAAGAAGCTTCACGCTTCCTGTTTGTGGAAAACACTTTAACGGACCGGTTTACGGCGGGGCCTTATCGCCCGCAGGACCGAAAACCCAGCCGGTCCGCTGGAGTCGCCTTTACAATGAGTCCCCCCGGCAGAATCACGCTTGTCATAATCTGTGCCCTGTTGCTCTCCGTCACCCTGGCCGAAGGCCATGCCCTGCGCCGTGTCCGGCCAGGCGACACGATCGGCTCCATAGCGGCCGCCTACAACATCAGCTCAGACATCCTCATGGCGTACAACGACATTGAGGGTGCGCTCATCCATCCCGGTGACGTGCTGAAAGTCCCCTACGTCAGCGCCACCGGCGGTGTCGCCGAGCATGCTCCGCGCCCACCAAGCAACTTCAGGCAGCATGTGCTGCAGCCGGGTGAGACCCTCTCGGAAGTCGCCGGAAGTTACGGCGTGAGCGTCACCGCACTCGTCGGCGCCAACCCCGACCTGTCCTCGCTGGACCGCCTTCCGACCGGCGTTGAGTTGCTTGTGCCGCCAGGCGAAGGTCTGGTGGTGACTCTCGGACAGGTGCTGGACCTGCCGGAACTGCTTGAGGAATACGGGGTAACGCCACTTCAGGTTGCCCGTGCCAATGACATCAGCAGCCTGAACGACCTGCAGCCCGGCATGCTTCTTTACCTGCCCGGCATCGAGCCGACAGAGGCGCTTGAACGGCTGGCCCGGGTCCGCGAAGAAGAGCTGCGTTACATCTGGCCGTTGCATGGCCGCATCACCTCATACTTCGGCCGCCGCAACCTGGGCATGGGTACCAGCAACTTCCACCGTGGCATTGATGTGGCTGCACCGACGGGCAGTCCCGTGCATGCGGCCCGCAGCGGCACCGTGGTGTTCTCAGGCTGGTCAACCAGCGGTTACGGCAATCTGGTGAGAATCCGTCACCAGGGCGGCGATGAAACCTGGTATGGCCATTTCAGTCGCCTGCTCGTGGACCAGGGGGACCACGTCAGCCAGGGTGAGGTTGTGGGCCTGGTGGGTTCAACGGGTATCTCAACCGGACCGCACCTGCACTTTGAGCTGCACGAGTCCGGAACCGCTGTTGATCCGATCGGCTTCCTGAACTGAACTGCTGCTCAGTCAGCAGAAGCGAAATGAAGGATGCGGCCGCAACTGGGGCAGCGGACGACACCTGAATTCTTGCGTACCTTCTGGACCACATGGATCGGCAGGTGCACGTTGCAGCCGGAGCAGCGGCTGTTGCTCACTACCTCAGCCAGTCCGACGCCCTTGCGGGCCTTGCGGACCTGTTCGTAAACACTGAGCAGGCGTGCATCGATTCCGCCGACCATTCCGCTGCGCTCCTGGGTACTCGCCCCGATGCGCTCGTCAATCGCTTCGACCCTGGCTTCCTCCGCGCTCATCAGATCGCGCACCTCAGGGTCAAGTTCGCTCAGCTGGGCTTCAAGTCCGGCTACCTCGGACGCAAGGCTCTCGTTCTGCTCCATGAGCGGCATCAGGTCCTCTTCGAGTTCCTGTACGCGCGTGGCGAACTGCAGCTCCTGGTTCTGGAACTGGGAAGCTTCCTTGGCTGATTCCGCTGTCAGGGCGGAACTGGCGGCGGCCTTGCGCCGCTCCTCCATCGCGCCGAGCTCAAGGTCCGCACTGCGGACTTCGGCGCTCTTGGTCTCGTGCTCGCGCCGCTTGGCGGCCAGCTCGGCCTGCAGCTGCTGCTGCCGTGTCTGGGCTGCCGTGAGCTCCTCGGGAGTACGCTCCCGTTCCTCACGCAGCGCGTCAATCTCCAGGTCCCGTGCCTGAACTTCGGCCAGGTCCTTCATCTGATTGCTCATCTGCGAACATCCTCTGCGTGCTGGGGCCCATAAACAGGAAACTCCGCTGGGACTTGCCCGGCGGAGTGCGCTAACTGGCTCTTATGGCGTGCTGAACTCACATCCCGCACTTTAGCACGTGGCCCGGGAATCCGTGCAAACGGCGTACAATGACCTGAATGTTCGAAGAATCAGTAGACAGTTTCACCTCGCGCTGGCAGGCCGATGCCGCCAGCGTCACGGTGTTTTCGCGTACGGAAAATGATCCTCTGCTCGAAATCGAGGCAGGTGGCGTCATTTTGCACGCGCTGGAACGTACAGGTCCGTACCTGCCGAAAGTCGGCAGCAACCGCGTAATCGTGCATGCCCTGTGCGAGAGCGTCGAGCAGTGCGGGGAACAGCACGCGCATGTTGAGATCACCGGCATAAGCCGCATGAAGGTCACGGCCGCGGTCATACGGAACGAAGCTCCCTTCCTGGTTGTGGATGCCGGCTTTCCGCTTGTTGTCGGCGTGCTGCACGAACTGCCGCCGCTCAGCGCGGGTGACACGGTCAGCTTCGTGGCACTACCTCCACTGCATGCGTTCGTTCTGCCTGAGGCCGTGAAGCGGAGGCACGACTCCGACCTTTGAACCGGCCCACTGCTGGTAGTACAGTGGCGCATGCTCTCAACAGACTTCAGAAATGCCGCTCCTGCGCTGTCGGCAACCGATGCAGGAATAAATCTGGCCACTGAACTCGCTGCCTGGTCCGGCGAGCTGGGCCGGCTTGTGGACCAGTTGCATGCGCGCCAGGCTGTCAGCGAAGAGATGCTCGGCTGGATTGCGCTTCCCGATGATCAGTCTGAACAGGAGCGCATCAACACCCTGGTAAGTGAGCTGGGGGACGGCTTCACCGACCTTGTCGTACTCGGTATCGGCGGCTCCAGCCTCGGGGCGCTCGCTGTCACAGCTGCGCTGCAGCATCCGCAGCGGCACCTGCAGCGGAACGGTACGGGCCTGCGCGTCCACTTCGTGGACAATGTCGACGCCGACCAGATCCGCGGTCTGCTCGGGGTGCTGGATCCCCGGACTACCCTGGTCAACGTAATTTCCAAGAGCGGAACCACAGCCGAAACCATGGCTGCATACCTGATATTCCGCCGTTGGCTCGAAGCCGCACTCGGCGGGAACTACGCCCGGCAGGTCATTGCAACCACCGACCCCGAAAGCGGAATCCTCAGGCCGCTTGCCCTGCAGCAGGGCTACCGGCTCCTGAGCGTGCCCCAAAGCGTCGGCGGACGATTCAGCGTGTTCTCAGCTGTCGGCCTGCTGCCGATTGCCCTGGCCGGCATCGACATCGCTGCTCTGCTGCAGGGCGCTGCCCGCAGCAACAAGTCAGTCCGGCAACCCGCTGAGGACAACCCGGCAGTCAAGGCCGCGCTGCTGCAGTACCTGCATTACCGCCGGGGCCGCAACATCAGCGTACTGATGCCCTACAGCAGCAGGCTCCGCTACGTGAGCGACTGGTTCGTGCAGCTGTGGGCCGAGTCACTCGGCAAGGCGGTGGACCGGCGCGGCAGCGTGGTGAACGAAGGTTCCACCCCGCTGGGTGCCCTGGGAGCCACCGACCAGCACTCGCAGGTGCAGCTGTTCAACGAAGGGCCCGATGACAAGCTGGTGGCCTTCATCAGGGTGGCCGCGCCGGATGAGGAACTGGAAATCCCGGTCCCGGATCCGGTTCTGCCTGAACTTGCCTACCTGACGGGACGCCCGCTGTCCGGACTGCTCCGGGCCGAGCAGTCCGCCACCGCCCACGCGCTGAGCAGCCACGGCAAGCCGAACTACACGCTGGAAATCCCCGCGGTCGACGCTGAAAGCGTAGGTGAACTGCTGCAGTTCCTGATGTGGCAAACCGCCGTTATGGGCGAACTCCTCAACATCAACACCTATGACCAGCCCGGAGTCGAACTCGGCAAGAAATACACCTACGCTCTGATGGGACGCGAAGGCTTTGAGGACGTGCGGGAGGAACTCGAAAAGGTCGTCTGAATTCCCGTCCGCGGCGCTCAGGCGAACGCGCCGCTGCCGGGAAATCAGACGCCCCAGCGGGTGGGCGCAGCGGCTGCCGCCGGCTGAGGGG
>CAZPLV010000040.1:0-12428 GCA_964587295.1 uncultured bacterium | reverse complement strand
CGGCCGGAGAACATGTCGTACATCTTCAGGCCGATTGCGTAATAGGGCAGGGCAAACCAGCTGTACAGCGGTGTGATCAGCGGAAACGGCCGCGAGAGGTGCGGCGCGAGCCTCAGCACTGTGAACCGTTCATGCAGCGCGTCGCGCACCAGGTTGAACTGGGAACGGTCCAGCTTCTTGACGGCCAGCTCCAGGTAGCGGACGCCGCCATGCAGGAGTTTCGTGCTGCGGCTGCTGGTTCCTTCGGAAAAATCAGCCGCTTCAAGAAGGGCGACTCTCAGCCCGCGGCTGGCTGCATCGAGAGCAATGCCTGCGCCGGTGGCGCCGCCGCCGATGACGAGCAGGTCGTGCTGCTGAGCTGTCAGTTGCTCAAGTGCGCCCTTACGCATTTTCGGACTCCCGTGCCAGCCGCAGTGCCGTGCCTTCGTCGATTACCAGGGTGTTCATGAAACGTCCCTTCAGTGCCCCGTGCAGCGCCTGAAGCTTGCTGACCCCGGCAACGACACAGATGCTGTATGGATGATTGATGAGACTGCCCAGGTCAGGGCCGGTTGACCGCCCGTTAAGGCCAATGTCCCGGTAACTGCCATCCTCCCGGAAGAATACTGTGGCTATGTCGCCAACCACTCCGTCGGCGCGCAGGCCGGTGAGCTCGGTGTCCTCAACGTAGCCTGCCCGGTAGATGTAAGAGTTGGCGTCCGGGGTGCCGATGCTGTAGAGCACAATGTCGGCCCTTGCGGACAGTTCGCGTACACGGCGGACCACACGCTCGCGGTACATCGCCTCCTTGGTGGCCGGATCGTCGAAGTAGGCGGGTATGGGCAGCAGGTGCCCGTTGCCGTGGTAGCTGCTGGCGAACTGCGAGATGATGCGCGCAGCGTCGGTGACGCCGTGGCCGCCGTTGTTGTTGCCGCTGCCGGTGAGCTGCACGACATTGATGCCCGGCTGCGGCTTCGGGGTCAGCTCGGCAGCAATCCGGGCGATGGTGGCGCCCCAGGCGATCGCGAGGGTGGTGCTGGCGCCCACCAGGCTGTTGAGGTAATGCGCGGTGAAGGCGGTCACGGCGTTCAGCTGGTCGCTGGCACTGGCGTCAGGGTGGCTCGGCACCACCTTGACTTCGCGGATGCCAAAGCGCTCCTCCAGCTTCTGCTCGAGCCGCAGCTGCATCCGGGAGTGGTCAAGAATGCGGAACTCAACCAGGCCGTTGTTGCGAGCCCATGACAGCAGGCGCGACACGGTCGGCCTGGCCAGGCCCAGCTGGCCGGCGATTTCGGTGGTGGTCAGGTCCAGATGGTAGTACATGCGGGCCACCTTGAGTGCGTCCTCAAAGGTGCCCGGAGGCCGGTCCCGGACCTCGGCCTGGTTCATTTGGCCGCGATCCCTTGCTTGAGCAGATCGCTCAGTTCCGGCATTCCGGTCACTATCAGGTCCGGCCGGATGCGGCTGTCCTGCAGATCCGACACCTGGGTCACCCCCGTCAGGGTGAGTACCCCCACGAAGCCTGCATCAACTGCCATCTGGATGTCGGTGGTCAGCCTGTCTCCCACAAAGGCAATCTGGCCAGCGGGCACTCCCAAGCGCCGGATGATTTCGCTGCTCATGCCGCTGTGCGGTTTGCCCAGTATCTCCGGACTGCGTCCGGTTGCCGCACGGAACAGTTCGATGAACGAGCCCGTGTCCGGCAGGAAGCCGTCAGGAATCGGGCAGGTGACGTCGGGGTGTGTCGCCATGTAGGGCAGGCCGCTGGCGATGTGGCGGGTGGCCAGCGCCAGTTTTTCGAAGGTCAGACTGGTGTCGAAAGTGAGAAGCACGGCGTCAGGCGTATCGTCTTCGTGCATGATGCCGGCCTGAGCGTATTCAGCACGCACCTCGGGTGTGGCGAGCAGATAGGGACGCTTGATTCCCAGGTTCAGCAGATGACTGCGGGCTACGTCGTTTGATGTCAGCACCCTGGAGCGGTCGGAGCCGAGGCCGAGTGCTTCGAGTTTGCTGGCATAAGCGGCACCATCGACTGACGAGTTGTTCGTGACAAACAGGTAAGGTACGCCGTTTTCGCGCAGCCCGGCCAGCAGCTCCAGGGCACCGGGCAGCGGCGTGCCCTGCAGGTAAATGGTGCCGTCCAGATCAAAGGCTATTGCCTGCACTGTCTGGGGTCTTCCCGTGGTTTCAGGCGGCTGCACCATACCTGGTCCTGCTTCCTTTCTGGCAGCATTGCTGCTGCACAAACGTCCTTGACTTGCGAACAAGTGTAGCAAAGTTAGCGAAAATGCGTCAGATGCGTGCCAGATCGGGCCGCGATCGTGTGTTGGCCATGTTGACAGGGGTTCTGCAGCGGTGCCAGCCATACGGGTGACCGTTGCGCTGGCGGAGATCGTTTCCGCCTGGCTGCGCCGCAAAGTGCTGTAGGGTCGGCTCAGGAAACGAGAGCGGAGATTCCGTTGACCACCATCTGAACGGCCAGCATTATCAGGACCATGCCCATCAGCCGTTCGATTGCCGTAAGTCCGCGTTCACGCAGGACGCGCAGCAGCAGTGGTGAGGCCATCATCACGATGGCGGTTGCGCTCCAGGCCAGAAGCAGGGCTCCGAACCACATACCCATGGCTGCAGGGTTGCTCTTGGCCATCAGGATGACCATCGCCATGGCGGAAGGGCCGGCAATGAGCGGGATTGCCAGCGGCACGATGAACGGTTCGCCACCCACCTGAGCGCCCATGACGCCTTCCTTGCGCGGGAAAATCATGCGCAGGCCGATCACGCCGAGTACGATGCCGCCGGCAATGGACACGGATTCCTGCTGCAGGCCCATGAACCTGAGTATGTGTTCGCCGAAGAACAGGAAAAAGACAAGGACGCCGAGGGCAATCAGCAGCTCGCGCATCAGTACGAAACGGCGGCGTGATTTCTCGACGTCCCTGAGCAGGGAAATCGCCAGGGGCGCGTTCCCGAACGGGTCCATCACGAAAAACAGCAGCAGCGCTGCGGAAAGTACGGTGTTACCGACGTCCATCTGCTGCAGTTTACAGGCTCAGCGGCTTATTGCTCCAGGCCGAGTGCGTCGCCGTCCACGGTGACGAGGTACCAGGCATCATCAAGGCCGTGGCCGGCAGGGGTGACAGTCCCGTCCTCATCTGCGGTTGCGTCGCCGACGTAGCGGTAGAGCGGCCACAGGTTGTAGGTCACCTGGATGGTTCCGTCTTCCAGTTCGATCGTACCGATGAGGGCAATCTGCACGCCGCCATCAACGCCGATGCCGCCGACAAGCTCGACGGGTTCCCACTGTTCGAGGCATTCCTCCGTGCAGGTGCTGGTCCGCTGCTCGTCGGGCAGGAACAGATACAGGGGCTGGCCATTCACGTCGACCAGGTGGGCGCCGGCTTCACTTTCAGCCAGCTTGATCTCGGTGTTGTCCTGTGCCAGTGCCATTCCGGTCAGGAGCAGCAGTGCGCTGCTCAGGATCAGTGCAAATCTTTTCATCTTGTACCTCCAAGGCAAAAGTCTGGCCCGTCCGTGATTCGGACGGGCCATCTGGTTTTGTTGCAGCCGGGTTCAGCCGTCAGAACCGGTGTCGTCACCAGCATCGTCGCCTGCGTCGTCACCGGCATCATCTCCGGTGTCGTCACTTGCGTCGTCGCCGTTGTCATTCCCGGCGGAACCGTTGTCGTCAGGTTGGATTGCATTGCCCTCCGCGTCAACCAGGAACCAGACATCACCGACACCCTGTCCGGTGGTGTTCCCGGCTTCAACATCCCCGATGTAGTAATACAGCGGCCAGCCGTTATACGTGACCTGGCTGGTGCTGTCACCACGCTCGATGGTATCAACCAGGTCGCTGTCGAGCCCCATTCCAACCGACAGTTCGCCGGTGAACAACAGGGGCGGCCAGTTCACCAGGCAGCTCTCTTCGCAGGTGCTGACACCAGGTGAGTCATTGGTGAACAGGTAGAGCGCACGGCCGGAACTGTCAACCAGGAACCCTTCGGCTCCCAGATGAACGGTGACCATATCCTCGAGTTGTGCGTGCGGTGCATCGTCACGCTCAGTGTCAGAGCCGTCATCGGATTGCGCCAGGGCTATACCGAAAGTGAGCGCGGTTGCGCCAAGCAACATAAGCAGTCTTTTCATTTCATCCCCCTTATCCCGGCACGAAAATCAAGCAGAGCCGGGGTTGGGCAGATGGTAGTACCGGGGAGAATCTGAGACTGCGTGCTGGGCGTCTATGTACCCGGAATTTTGTAGCCGGCTCCGGCTATGAAATGCAGTGCACCGGGCAGCACCCGGACTTCCAGTGGGGTTTCGCCAACAACGTCGCCATCGATGTGAACGAGCATCGGCGGGTAGGCGACCACCTTGACTTCCTTTACCTTTTTAAGCACCGGGCGGCTGGCGTTCCGGTCAACCACCCGCAGCACCTGCCCCATGACAGCCCACAGTCCGGGGGAGGTGAGTACGGCCACTTCGGCGACCCCGTCGTGCGGATGGGCGTCGGGCCCGACAGGGGCGCCGAACAGCTGCAGCCTGGTGGCGTTGAAGATGCTGACCGTATGCGCCTGCAGCTGCTGTTCCTCGCCGTTCAGGGTGAGCCTGACATCGTGATTGCGGCGGCCGGACAGGTTGCTGAAAGCCGCCTGGACATAGGCCATGAAACCCAGCCGGGATTTGTTGTCAGCGTCAGCATCCCTGTTGATCTCGGCGTCCAGTCCCGCGCCCAGGAAGAGCAGGCTGGTGGCGTCGTGCGAAGGCACGTCCATCGCGTCGACTGCGACGGTGCGACCCTTCGCCAGGCTGGCAACTGCCTGCACCGGGTCCATGGGAATGTTCAGAATGCGGGCCAGTCCGTTACCGGTGCCGAGCGGAATTATCCCGATTATTGTGTCGGTCCCCGCCTTGCGGATGCCGTGGGCAACGCCGGTCACCGTTCCGTCACCACCCGCGGCCAGCACGATTCCGTAGCCATCTGCGGCCGCTTCAGCGGCCCAGTTGACTGCGTCTTCAGCTGAACCTGTCGTGCACAGGTCCAGCTCTGCGGCACCCGCATTCTCAACCCTGCTGCGGATGGTGGCTGCAAGCTGCTCGCCACGCTCATTGCCGCTTGCAGGGTTCAGAATCAACCTGACCCGCTGGCCTGTGAACATGGCCAATGATACCGCTGATACCGCGCGCAGGCTGCAACAGGCTGCTTCGGCTCAGATTGCCTCAGCCCGGGCGTAGGCCCGCGCGGCCATGAAGAAGGCCGGTACGGCCAGGGAAATCAGGATGGCTATGCCCAGAGCCAGCGCCAGCGGCCCGCCCGTGGCGAAGTACGCGATTACCGAGCCCAGCAGGGTGCCCACGCCCAGCTGCCCGAAACCGGTGATGCCCGAAGCCATGCCCGCCCTGCGATGGTGCGGTTCCAGCACCATCGACATGCTATTGGCCATCGTGATGGAGAAACAAGCGAAGAAAGCCATGAAGTTCCCGGCAAAAGACCAGACCGTGTCAATTCCTGTCGCTGTCTGAACCACCAGTGCAATGACTACGATCAGGAAGACCGGCAGCACCACCCGCAGGATCTGCACGGGTGTGTAGTTGCGCAGCAGGCGGGCATTGAGTGGCTGGCTCAGGAAGGAGATTGCAGCAATCGAGGCAAAGGCCAGGCCGAACTGGGTTTCGCTCAGGCCGTAATGCTCCATGAACAGGGTTGGGGTGGAGGCCAGATAGGCCATCAGGCAGCCGTAGATCATGGTCAGCACACCCATTGACCAGGCGGAACGCGGGTCGCTGAACAGCGCCCGGGCGTTGCGCAACAGTCCGGGCAGGCTGAGCGCACCACGGTCGAATGTATGCAGGGTTTCCGGCAGGAGCTTGAGCACCATATAAAGCATCAGGCCGGCAACAGCAAGGAGGAAGACGAACAGCATGTGCCAGTCTCCAAACCGGAGCATGACTGCGCCGATGCTGGGTGCCAGCAGGGGAGCAGCGGTGAATACAACCATGGCGAACGACATCATCCGCCCGAGTTCACGGCCCGAGTAAAGGTCGCGCAGCACGGCACGGGACAGCACTGACCCGGCCGCGCAGCCAAGGCCCTGGATGAACCGTCCTGTGAGCAGCCCCGCGAAGTCATTCGTGAACAGGCACACCAGGCTGCCCACCGCGTAGACCAGCACGCCTGCCACCAGTACCGGCCGGCGCCCGAACTGATCGGCTGCCGACCCCACCACCAGGTGCGGCAGTGCGTAACCGATCATGAACACGGTCATGACCAGCTGGATCCGGGCGCTGCTTACACCGAGCTCCGCCGCCATGGTCGGGAACGCGGGCAGCATCACGTCGGTGGCAAGGGCTGCCATTGTCATCAGTGAACCGACCATGAGCAGGATGGTGACGGTTGAGGGACGGCTGGCTGGTTTTGTGCGCAGGGCTGTGCTGGGGCTGCTCATTCAGGCCTGAACATATCACCGGCACTGCACGCGCTCGGGTCGCGGGTGAGTACGTGCAGGCACAGTCCGGGGGCGAAGTGCCGTACGCTTGAGCGCAGTGAAGGAGTCAGCCATGAGTGAACACACAATCCTGGTTACTGAGGGTCTGGCGAAGAACCTCGGCTCGAGACTGCAGGAGCGCTTTCCGGAAGTCGAGTTCGTTACGGTCCCCATGAGCGGAGAAATGCCCGAGGCGGCCCGGCGGGCCACTGGTTTCTTCCGTGGTTTCGTACCTGCCGACCGTTTGCAGGAAGTTCTGCAGCAGCTGCCGAACGTACGCTGGCTGCACGCGGCATCTGCCGGTCTGGACGGACTGCTGAGTGATTATGTGCGAGGTCGTCTTGGCAATGGCAGCCTGACGCTCACGCGGACGGCCCACACTTATGACGCACCGATGGGCGAGTACGTGATTGCTTCGATGTTCCTGCTTGCGAAGCAGTTTCCCGCCGTCATGGCGGCCCAGCGGGCCGAGGAGTGGGGCAAGCCGATCGGCGTTGACATCATCGGCAGCACCGTCGGAATCATCGGTGCCGGCAACATCGGCCGCGAGGTGGCCTGGCGCGCCAGGGCACTCGGAACGAAAGTGCTGGGCCTGCGCCGCAACCCTCAGCCGATGGAGCATTACGACGAGGTGTACGGGGTGGATGACCTGGATCTGGTGCTTGCCGAGTCAGACCACGTGGTGCTGGCAATGCCGCTCACATCCGAGACGCGCTACATGATTGCGGAACGCGAACTGAAGCTGATGAAGGAGAGTGCCTACCTGATCAACGTGGGGCGGGGCCCACTGATCCGCGAGGACGATCTGGTCCGGGCGCTCAATGACGAATGGATTGCTGGTGCCGTGCTGGACGTGTTTGAGAAGGAACCGCTGCCGGCCGGACATCCACTGTGGACTGCAAAGAACACCGTCATAACGCCGCACAGTTCGGGCAACTCCGACAGCAACAGGGGCCGGCTGTTTGATGAGTTTGCCGCCAATCTGGAACGGTTCATTGCCGGCGCCGAGCTGAACAATGAAATCCGCGAGCTGGACCTGGGTTACTGAGCCTCAGTCGCGGCGGCCTTCCCAGGCGATGAGCAGCCCGACGAACAGGCTGGAGAAAAGCACTATCGTGGCCGCGTAGGGAGCCGCTTCAGCCATGAAGCCTTCGGTGGTCCGGCTGAACACGCGCATGGCCAGCGTGTTGGTGCCTGAAGGCGCCAGCATGTAAGTGAGCGGCAGTTCCTTCATTGTCACCATCACGACAAGTGCGGCCGAGGCCAGCATGTTGGGCCGGATCAGTGGCAGGGTGGTGCGCATGAACGCGACAAACGGGGTGCGGCCCAGGGCCTGGGCGGCTTCCTCAAGCCGCGGGCTGACCTGCAGCAGGCCGCTGCGGATCGGCCCGATGGCCAGCGCCTGGTACGAAACCACGTAAGCCAGGACGACGATTGCTGAAGTCTGATACAGCCATGGTGCCGAGCGGATCGAGAACATGACAAAGGCCAGCGCCAGGGCAACCGGTGGTACCGAGTAGCCCAGGTGCACGATGCGCACCAGGACCTTGCCGAATCGGCCCTGGAAACGGGTGCTCAGCCCGGCCAGCGGCAGCGCCCACAGTGCCGCGATGATTGCGGCCGGTATGGCAAGCCGCGCGCTCAGCCAGAATGACTCGGCGACGCTGGTCCACAGTTGAAGCGGCGGCGGTACGAGTACGAGCCAGGCGAGCAGGCTCAGCAGCGGCAGAATGAGTCCGCCTCCGATGCTGACGGCAACGAACAGCCAGGCGACCGGAGTGAGCCGTCCCAGTCTGAAGCGGCTTGGGGGCCGGGCGCTGCCCTTGCCGACCCGGGACAGGCGGGCGCGGCTCATCAGCCGGCCCTCGGCCAGCAGGATGACCACCGCGATGACGACAACTATCAGCGCGAGCCAGGCTGCATAGGAGCGGTCGTAGGCGGATACGTACTGGTTGTAGATGGCGAAGCTGAATGTTTCGAAGCGCATGAGTGCAACAACGCCGAAGTCGCCCAGCACGTAGAGTGCAATGATCAGGAATCCCGCCAGGAACGCGGGTTTCAGCTGAGGCAGGATGACGCGCGTGAGGATGCTCCAGGAGTTCTGTCCCAGACTGCGGGCGGCCTCCTCGAGGCTCGGGTCGAGACCTTTGAGGGCCGAGCGCAGGTTCAGGAACAGGTACGGGTAGGTGTAGAGAGTCAGTGCGACCAGTGCGCCGCCGAATCCGCGCGGGCGGGCGACGATGACGTCGAAAAGCTGGTCCATCAGCCCGCCGTAACCGCCAAGACCAAGCAGCGCATGCGCCATCACGTAGCCGGGTACGGCCAGGGGCGTGGCTGCCAGCCAGGTGATCAGCCGTGGGAAACGGATGTCGGTCCGGGTGACCAGCCAGGCGAGGGGGAGGGCGATCAGTGTGCTGAGGCCGACCACTCCCAGGGTCAGCTGAACGGTGTTCCACAGTTGCTGCAGTGTCCGCGGCCGCAACAGCAGCCGGGACACGGTTTCTGCATCCACTTCGGCTGCCCGCAGCAGCAGGTAGATGAGGGGTGCAAGCGCGAGCATGCCGGCCAGAACGGCCGGCAGCAGCAGATGCCAGGGCAGTCGGCGGGCGCGGCGCGCGTTCGCGCCATGCCCGCCAGTGGAACTTCGGTCGATCAGAGCAAGCCAACCTCGCTCAGCAGACGAAGGGTGCCGGGCAGGTCGAAGATACTGCGCAGGTCAACGTCAGGTGTGGCTGCCTCAAACTCGTCTTCTGACACAAGCTGCCCGTTCGGAGCAACAGTGGCGGTAATCGGATACTCGAAGTTCTCAGTGAAGTAGGTCTGTGCCTCGTCCGACAGCAGGAAGTCTATGAACTGCAGTGCCTGCTCCTTGTTGTCGCTGCTGTTCAGCACGCCGATGCCGGTAACGTTGGCAAGGTTGCCGATGTCGCCGTTACCGAAGAAGCGCTGGGCGACCGGATAGTCCGGGTCCTCAACGATACGTGGCGGCAGGTAGTAGTTGTTCAGCAGGCCGAAGTCGACCTCGCCGGCGGCGATGGCGTCCAGCTGAGCGCGGTTGTTGCTGTAGGGCTGGGCGTCATTGGCGATCATGCCTTCGAGCCAGGCGCGGGCGGCGTCTTCGCCGTGGCTGGTGCGCATGGCGGTGACGAACGACTGGAACGAGGCGTTACCCGGGGCCCAGGCCACACGGCCTTCATAAACGGGGTCGGTCAGGTCGAAGATGCTTGCCGGGTACTCCTGCTCGTCGACGCGGCTGGTTGAGTAGGCCAGGACCCGGCTGCGGGCGCTGACCGCAACCCAGGTCAGTTCCGGGTGAACCAGGTTGTCGAGAACGTCGGTTACGGTTTCAGCCGGTACGGGGGCCAGCAGGTTTTCGCGGTCGAGGGCACCAAGTGCGCCGGCGTCCTGGGCCCAGAACAGGTCGGCCGGGCTGGCGTCGCCTTCTTCGGTGATGAGGACAGCCAGCTCTGCGGTGCTGCCGTAGCGCACGTCGACGGTGATGCCCGTCTGTTCAGTGAACCGGTCGATTGCCGGCTGGGCGAATGCCTCACCGCGGCCGACGTAGACGGTAAGCTGGGCTGATGCGGTGGCAGCGAGCAGCAGGGCTGCCAGAACTGTGATTGTCTTGCGCATGTGTGCCTCTTTCCGGGGGTCTAGGTGCGCCCCGAGATTGCAAGTATGGCGGGGATATCGCCCGCCTTGAATCCCGAGTGATATTATCAGGATTAAGAAGTGCCGCACAAGTGGTGCGGCAGGAGGTCAGGATTCTGTGCACTCAGGATTGATTGCCACCCCGGTCATGCAGTTTGAAGGTGTCAGCAAGACGTACCCGACGTCACCCATGCCGGCGGTGAACAACGTGTCATTCCGGGTCGCTCCCGGTGAAATCATCAGCATTCTCGGTCCCTCGGGTTGCGGCAAAACCACGCTGCTCAGGCTTATTGCCGGCTTCGAGGCTCCGGAGAACGGCGTGATCCGTATCGGCGGCAAGGTCGCCACGGACGCGGATAACGGCATCTTCACGAAACCGGCCCAGCGCCGGGTGGGCTTCGTTTTCCAGGACGATGCGCTGTTCCCCCATCTGAACGTGATTCAGAACGTGATGTTCGGTCTGAACGGCCGCTCGAAGCAGAAGCGCAGGGAACGCGCCATGGCTGTGCTGGATCTGGTTGGCATGCGGGTGTTTGCCGAGCGTGCGCCGCACCAGCTTTCCGGTGGCCAGCAGCAGCGGGTTGCCCTTGCCCGCGCGCTTGCTCCGGAACCGCAGATCGTGCTGCTGGATGAACCCTTCTCCAGCCTGGACGCGGCTCTGCGCACCACTACCCGCGATGAGATCCGGCGCATCCTCAGGTCGACGGGTACAACCGCGTTGCTCGTTACGCATGACCAGGACGAGGCGATGAGCTTCGGTGACCGGCTCGTTCTGATGCGCGCCGGCAGCATCGAACAGGAAGGAACGCCCGAAGAGGTGTACCTGCGTCCGGGCAGTACGTTCTCGGCACTGTTCCTTGGCGGCAGCAACCTGCTTAGGGGAGAGGGGTCCGGTTCCATGGCAACAACGCCACTCGGTGATCTGAGCCTGTCGCGTTCCGCCAGCGGGTCCGTGCTGCTTGCGGTTCGACCTGAAAACATCCAGGTCAGGCCCGGTAGCGGGGGTGGGGTTCCCGCCCGGATCACCGAACGTGCTTTCCGGGGCAACCATCTGGCGCTTACCTGCATCACCACCGATGGCGCCGAGCAGAAGGTGCACGTGCAGTGCGAAGCAGACCTGGACTGCAAGCCCGGCGACGAAGTGCGTCTGTTCGTGCGTGGACCTGCGGTGCCGATCGCCGCCCGTCCGCACGATGTGTAGCCTGGTTTGTTGTCCCCCGCACCAGAACCGCATGAGTCCGGTCCCGTAAACGGTTATATATGGTTCTACAAATCCTGGAGCGCCTGACAGCTGCAGGTCGATCGTATCGATCGGGGAGGTCACATATGCATAAGCTGCTCAAACCTGCCGTTGCACTGTCGCTGGCTGCCTCATTGGCATTCGCGCAGGAGCCGGCACCAACCTATGGTGGCGAGGTTGTAGTCGCCATCACCGCAGCCCCTCCGGGCTGGGATCCAAGCGCCAGCACCTCACAGGAAATCCCCCGTGTCGTGTACGGCAACGTTTACGAAGGCCTGGTCATTTTCGACCGCAGCGGAGCAATCGTTCCCGCACTCGCCACCGACTGGTCAACATCTGATGACCTGCTCAGCTGGACCTTCAACATCCGCGAAGGCGTGAAGTTCCATGACGGCAGTGACCTGGAACTGTCCGACATCGTTGCCCGCTTCGAACGTGCCCGTGACCCCGAGTCCGGCCACACCAATCACGGCTTCTACGCCAGCATCTCGGCCGTAAGCGCCGACGAGGACGCCCACGCAGTCGTATTCGAGCTGTCCGAGCCGCGCGCCAGCCTGCTGTTCGACCTGGCCCGCCCTGACTCCGTCATTTACCCGGCCGCACTGCAGGAAACCCAGGTTTCCCAGCCGGTCGGCACCGGTCCGTTCGTGTTCGCCGACTACATCGAGGGTGCCGAGGTGCGCCTCGAGAAGTTCGCCGACTACTGGAACGCTGACCTGCCTTACCTGGACAGCGCCGTGTTCCGCATCATGAGCGATCCCAACAGCCGCTTCGCTGCACTGCAGTCCGGTGACATCGATCTGATCGGCGTGGCGCTGCAGCCCGAGCAGTTCATGCAGCTGCAGGGCAACGCTGACCTCCAGGGCACCGAAGGCACCATGACCACCGAGATCACGATGGCCATGAACAACACCCGCGAGCCGTTCAACGACGTGCGGGTGCGCCAGGCGATCGCCCACGCCATCGACAAGGACGCGATCGTGGGTGGAGCTTTCTTCGGCCTCGGCACCGTCATCGGCAGCCACATGAGCCCGTCGGAGCCTTACTTCATCGACCTGGCCGACACCTACCCCTAC
>CAZPLV010000039.1:0-12451 GCA_964587295.1 uncultured bacterium | reverse complement strand
TGCCAGTTAATGGCTTTGCAGATTGTTGACGCGGCCATCTGCGTCCGCGACGCGCAACCATGCTCTCGATGAGCCTCGTCGAGACCATTTCGCCCCCACAGAAAACCGGGAAAACTACGCCACAATTCCCGCCGTGGAGCAACCATCCTAGCATGCCAGAGCGGGTTCGGTTATTGCCGGGATTACGCTCTTCCAGACGCTCAGTCCCGGCAATAACCGAACCCTCGCTGACTGCCAGCAATGAGTTGGTCCCCGTGCCCGACGATGATACGTGCAATACCGGTCTAACGAAATCTGACAAACACCCGCAGCGCCTGCAACTCCTGCCTTTGAAACCCAGCGGCGGGGGTTGGGGTACTCCGGGCCGAACGTCCGAAGGAGTGAGGTCTGGAGTACCCCAACCCCCGTCCCTTGTATGATTATGGCGTCATGCCCAGACCCCCAGCAGTCTCCATGAAGAATATTGTCAAGCAGTTCCCTCTCGTGCTCGCGAACGATGATGTGAATTTCGAGGTGAACTGGGGTGAGGTGCATGCGCTGATCGGTGAGAACGGGGCCGGCAAGAGCACGCTGATGAAGATTCTTTACGGGATGCAGCAGCCGGATTCGGGCAGCATCGAGATTGACGGGAAGACTGTGGTCATCCAATCGGCGCGTGATGCGATTGATCTTGGCATCGGCATGGTGCACCAGCACTTCATGCTGGTGGAGACACTTTCTGTTGCTGAGAATCTCGTGCTAGGTGCTGAGCCGACCCGCGGTCCGATGATCAACCGCAGCCTGGCGCGGAAGCGCACGGCTGAGCTCATTGAGGAGTTCGGTTTTGACATCAGGCCGCAGGCCCGCGTCGGCAATCTGCCCTTGGGTCTGCAGCAGCAGGTTGAGATTCTTAAGGTGCTTTACCGGGATGCCCACATTCTGGTACTTGATGAGCCGACGGCGGTTCTCACGCCTCAGGAAACCGTGGTTCTGTTCCGTTTCATTCGGGACTTCGCCAAGGCCGGCAATGCCGTGATTTTCATCTCGCACAAGCTGGATGAGGTTATGGAAATCTGTGACCGCATGAGTGTGATGCGTGATGGTCGCATGATCGGTACGGTTGAGGCCGCCGATACGGATCAGCGCCGCCTGGCGGGCATGATGGTCGGCCGGGAGGTCATCCTGCGGGTTGACAAGACTCCGGCCCGGCCGAAGGAAATCCGCCTCGAGGTGCAGGGCCTGCAGGTTGAGTCCGAGCATGGCACCGGCCTGGCAGTTGACGGTGTCAGCCTGCAGGTTCGGGCTGGCGAGATTCTGGGTATTGCCGGAATTGAGGGCAACGGCCAGTCGGAACTTGTGGAGTGCATAACCGGTCTTTTGCCGGCGGCTGGTGGCACGGTGCTTGTCGATGATGCCAATGTCACGGATGTGAGCGTGCGTTCCCGGCGTCAGCGTGGTCTGAGCCACATCCCGGAAGACCGCTATGAACGCGGCCTGGTTCCACCGTTTACCGCGGCGCTGAACAGCGTGCTCGGTGACCATTACCTGCCGCCGTTCGCTAGCCGCGCCGGCGTGCTGGACGATGACGCCATAAATCAGCATGCTGACCGCCTGATTGAGGAGTATGACGTCCGGCCACGTTCACGCGATGTGCAGGCGAGCAGCTATTCAGGCGGTAACGCCCAGAAGCTGATTGTCGCCAGGGAGCTGGAGCGGCCGTTGCGCATCCTGATTGCGGCCCAGCCTACCCGTGGTGTGGACATCGGGGCGATTGAGTTCATTCACCAGCAGGTAGTGAAGGCACGGGACAGTGGTCTGGCGGTACTGCTGATTTCTGCTGACCTCAATGAAGTCATGAGTCTCTCCGACCGGATTGCCGTGATGTACAAGGGCCGGATCATGGGTGAGCTCTCCGCGGAGGAAGCCACTCCGGAAAAACTGGGGCTGATGATGGCCGGTTCACGTGAGGCGGAAGCTGCGGGTCAGCTGCAGGCGGGCTCCGCGGCGTGAACGTCAGTCGAGTGAATTCAGAAAACGCCTGAGGCGCACCGCCAGCTGCGGGTATTCAATCAGGAACGCATCATGCCCGTGTGGGGATTCAATCCGGGCGTACCGGGCATTCGGCAGCATTTCAGCCAGCTGAAGCTGTTCAGCCTCCGGGTAGAGCACGTCGCTGGGGATGCCCATGACCAGTGCCGGTACATCAACCTTTGCAAGCAACTGTTCAACCGGACCGCGGCCCTCAGCCAGATCGTAATCATCCATTGCATGCGTCAGATGGATGTACGTGTTGGCATCGAAGCGGTCGACGAGCTTGACTCCCTGGTAATTCAGGTACGAGGCAATTTCAAAGCTCATCTCGAGGGCTTTCCGGGCTGTCGCCTGTGGCAGCTCACTTTCCACCGGTTCAGGCTGCCTGCGTTCACGGCCGAATTTTGCCTCGAGCGAGTCAAAGGAGCGGTAGGTCAGCATGGCAATTGCACGTGCGAGCCCCAGACCGGTTTCCGGTTGCTCAAACAGTGGATAGTGCCCGTTTTTCCATTGCGGGTCCGCCATGATGGCGCGGCGGGCCACCTCATTGAGACCGATGGCCCAGGCAGAATGCTGGGTCCCGATAGCTATGGGCACTATGGCACCGACTGCTTCGGGATACATGACGGCCCATTCGAGCACCTGCATGCCACCCATCGAACCGCCGATCACAGCCCTGAAATGCTCGATCCCCAGCGCCTCGGCCAGGCGCTTCTGCGCTCGGACCATGTCGCGGATCGTGTAGCGGGGGAAGTTGATGCCGTAAGGCTTGCCGGTGGACGGATCGATGGATGTCGGGCCCGTGCTGCCGTAGCAGCCCCCCAGCACATTGGAGCTGATCACGAAATACTTGCTGGTGTCGATCGGTTTTTCCGCACCGATGAGCGGATCCCACCAGCCGGGCACCTGCTCGCGCTGATGTGTCCCCGCAGCATGGGCGGAGCCGGTGAGGGCGTGGCACAGAAGAATCGCGTTGTCCCGTTCTGCGTTCAGCTCACCGTAGGTTTCGAAGCTGATAGCGACCTGCTCCAGCTGTCCGCCGAGCTCAAGCTCAAGTGGCGACGCCGTACTGGCGATGTCCAGCAGTTGCGGCGTGACGATACCGACGCTGCCCGGCTGCTGACTGCTGCGGGCCAGCAGTGCAGCGTGATCACCCCAGGTTTCATGCACAAGCGTTCGTTTCACTGGAACTCCCTCACTCACGTAACCGTAACAGCCTCTACGTCACTGTCACAAGCAGGCTGACTGTTAGAATCGTTGACACCGGAAGGCGGTGTAACGGCTGATGACCAATTGCGGACAACCAGCACCCACGTCAGGAGCACAGGACTCATGAAATCACTCAGGCTGGATCCAATTCGCCACCTGGCCGTACCTGCTGCCCTGCTGGCCGTCATTGCCTTCAATGTCCTGTCTGTGACGCTACCGCTGGGTGGACGCTCCGTTGAGCAGGTCTCGGCGATGTACCAGAATCTGTTCACGCCTGCCGGCTTCACTTTCTCAATCTGGTCCGTCATTTATGCCGGACTTGTTGCCTTCACGCTGTATCAGTTCCTGCCGTCACAGGCTGACAACAGGGTCGTTCAGCGGGTCGCGGTGCTGTTCATCATTTCCTGCCTGCTGAACGTCGGCTGGCTGCTGGCCTGGCATTTTCTGTGGATCGGATTCAGTGTCGTGCTCATGGCACTGCTTCTGCTCACTCTGATAGTTGTCTACTTGCAGGTAACGGGCCGGGCGAAGGAGCGCACGCCCGCCTACCGGCTCATGGTTGCGCTGCCTTTCCGCCTCTACCTTGGCTGGATATCGGTGGCCACCATGGCCAACGTGAGCGCTTACCTGGTCAGCACCGGCTGGACCGGCGGTCCACTGAGCGAGACGGGCTGGGCACTGTCACTGATGGGAGCTGTCGTCATACTTGGTCTGCTGGCACTGTGGACACGGCGTGACCTGTTTTTCACTCTGGTGCTCGTCTGGGGTCTCGCCGGTATTGCGGCCGGTCAGGCGCACGAAACTGCCGTTCTGATCGGCGGCATTGCTGCCGCACTCCTGCTGCTGGCCGCCACGGTCTATTTCGTAATCAAACAGCGGCCGACTGCGGGGGACAGCACGAACCAGACCCCGCTGCCGTCAGGGCCGCGCTGAGCAGTTGCCCAACGCTTCAGCACCTGATCCGCTGCTGCCGCGCACTGGCCTCGCCTTCGGTGCTGCTGCCGCGGCCGTTGTCGGCGCGCTCATGCGCGTCATGGTCGTTCCGGTGCTTATCGGCACGCTGTTCGACAGGGTATTGACTGAGGGAGATTTCAGCCAGGTGACACCCGTGCTGATCATTGCCGGGACCATCACGGTGGTTGGTGCGATAGCCCTGTGGTTGCAGGACTCGCTGTTTGGCCGTCTGGCCGGCGCTGTTTCTGCCCGCTGGCGGGACGCCACCTACTCTTCGCTGCTGCAGCGCAACAGCCTCCGGAAGGAGGAAAGTTCAGGCGGCCTGGCCAGCCGCATAATTGCCGATCTCAAGGAATGCGAGACGCACATTCAATACGGCCTCGGCAGCCTCGTGGCCGAGACAGTCACGATTGTGGCGATACTCGCCTATCTGCTCTACACGAACTGGCAGGCGACTCTTGTGCTGCTTGTGCTGGCGGTGCCGCTGGCTCTCACCCTCAGCTGGCTCGGCCGCCGGGTGCAGACTGCTTCGACCCGGGTTCTGGAAAAAACCGAGCAGGTCGGCGCCCACCTGCAGGAAGGCCTGGGACAGCTTGAGGTTGCCCGGGCTTTCGGACTGGGAAGATTCCTGCGCCGGCGCCTGGACACTGATTCGCGGCAGCTGGAGCAGGCGGTGGGCGTAAGGGCAATCTGGGCGGGTGCCCAGACGCCGGCAGCCCAGATACTGGGCTTCGTCGCGCTGGCCGTACTGATTGTCCTGCTGATCGGCTCGGTGCAGGAAGGCCGGATGAGCCTGGGTGAACTCACCAGCTACGTCACGCTGATTGCCCTGCTGGGCACTCCCCTGACGCTGCTGCCCAAGGCCTGGGCCATGTACCGCCAGGCCAGCGCCGCAGCAGTGCGGCTGCAGGATCTCGTGCGGCCGTCACCGGCGAATGCAGGCAGCATCGCGCCAGCTACTGATCGTCCCGGGAACGAAATCACCCTTGCCCTTGACAGCGTCACTTATGGATTTGCCGATTCGGACGACCGGTTGTTCAGCGACCTGTCCCTCAGTCTTTCCGGCCCGGGTCTGGTTGCGATACTCGGTGAGTCGGGCAGCGGCAAAAGCACCCTGCTCAGGATGCTGCTGGGTCTGATTCTGCCGGATGAGGGTTCCATCACGCTCGACGGACGCAGTCTTGCGGAACTGAGTGACGCTGAGCTGCGCAGTCTGATTGCCTACGTACCGCAGAATCCCGCACTTTTCCGCTCCAGCCTGGAAGAGAACATCAATCTGGGCCGGGGCTTCGGTGCCGGGGAGGTGCTCGCTGCCCTGGCAGCGGTCGGCCTGAAGCAGCTGCCGTCTGAACTGCCTGGCGGGCTGGCCTACCGGCTGGCTGAGCGGGGCAGCGGTCTCTCCGGTGGTCAGCAGCAGCGCCTTGCAATCGCAAGGGCACTGCTGGCAGATCCGAGGCTGCTGCTGCTTGACGAACCGACCGCAAGTCTTGACGAGAACAGCGAACGTGAAATCATCGGGCTGCTCAGCCGTGAAGCCGGACGCCGGCTGGTGCTGGTCAGCACCCACAGGCCGGCTCTGCTGGACAGCACTGACGCAGTGGTGGAAATCAGTCCCGGTGGAATGGTGACACTGAGAAAAGGAAACAGACATGACTGACCTGCAGGCACTTGTTGATGAACTTGCCCCGAACGCTGTTGCACTGAGGCGCGACCTGCACATGCATCCCGAGCTGGGCTTCGAGGAAATCCGGACCAGCGGCATCGTGGCAAACCGGCTCAGGGAACTGGGACTTGAGGTCCGAACCGGGGTCGGCCGCACCGGAGTTGTTGCTGTACTCGACACCGGCCGACCCGGCCGTACGGTACTGGCCCGGGCGGATATGGACGCACTGCCCGTGCATGAGCTGCGCGAAAGCCCTTACCGCTCAACCGTGGACGGCAGGATGCACGCCTGTGGTCACGACGGCCACACGGCGGTGCTGCTGGCTGTGGCGGAGATCCTGCTGCGCCGCAAAGACCAGCTGAGCGGCAAGGTTCTGCTTGTCTTTCAGCCTGCCGAGGAAACCGTCGCCGGTGCCGCTGCAATGCTTGAGGATGGCGTCCTGCAGGGCGTCCAGGTTGATGCCGCAATCGGACTGCATCTGAGCAGCAATCATGAGACGGGCACGGTGGCGGTTTCGCCCGGACCGAGCATGGCCGCCACCGATTCGTTCCTGGTCAGACTCAGTGGCCGTGGCGGTCACGCGGGCTTCCCGCACCAGACCGTCGATACGGTCGTGCTGGCAGCACATGCCATCACCGGTCTGCAGACGCTGGTTTCACGGGAGACGAGCCCGCTGGACCAGGCCGTTATCAGCGTCGCATCGGTGAACGGCGGCAACAGCCACAACGTGCTGCCGGACAGCATGGAACTCAAAGGCACCATGCGCACGTTCACGGACGCGGTCAGGGAGCGCCTGCGCCAACGCCTGCCCGAGTTCCTCTCAGGTCTGGCGGCCAGCTTCGGGGGTGCCAGCGAGCTGAAGTGGGTGAGCGGTGCACCGGCACTGGTGAATGACCCGGAAAGGACCGCGATTTTCCGCGAAGTGGCGGCAGAGACAGTGGGGGCAGAGAATGTTCTTGAACTCGAGCCGGTCATGGGCGCCGAGGACATGTCGCTGTGGCTGCGGGCTGCACCGGGAACCTTCTTCTGGGTCGGCGCCCGCAATGAGTCCCTCCAGGCCGACAAACCGCACCACCATCCCGAGTTCGATATCGACGAAGCCTCGATTCCGCTGGCAATCACGCTGCTGGCCCGGGGCGTGGAGCGTTTCCTGAAGGGCTGAGCAGCACTCCGCCGCGCTATCATGCCTGCCATGAGCAACGCAGCCAACTCACCCGTCAGCGCGTTCCTGCGCCACAACTTCCGTCATTTCAACTCTGCCGCCCTCATTGACGCCTCCGATGGCTACATCCGGCATCTTGACCAGGGCGGAAAGATGATGATCACCCTGGCCGGTGCGATGAGCACGGCCGAACTCGGCATCTCACTGGCCGAGATGATCCGCCAGGACAAGGTGCACATCATCACCTGCACGGGGGCCAACCTTGAGGAGGATGTCTTCAACCTCATTGCCCACGACTTCTACGAGCGTGTACCCCACTGGCGCGACCTCACCAAGGAAGACGAACAGGCGCTGCTGGAGCGGCACATGAACCGAGTAACCGACACCTGCATCCCGGAGGGCGAGGCAATGCGCCGGCTCGAAGGTGCGCTGCTTGACGAGTGGAAGCGTGCGGATAGCGCCGGCGAACGGCTCTTCCCGCACCAGGTGCTGTACAACATCATCCGCAGCGGCGCCCTTGAGCAGTATTACCAGATTGATCCGAAGAACTCCTGGCTGCTGGCCGCCGCCGAAAAGAACCTGCCGATAATCGTGCCCGGCTGGGAAGACTCAACTTCAGGCAACATGTTCGCCGCACACAACATGATGGGCAACATCAAGAGCGTCCATACGGTCCGCACTGGCATCGAGTACATGATGTTCCTGGCCGACTGGTACACGGAAAATGCCGGTATTACAAGCATCGGGTTCTATCAGATTGGCGGGGGCATTGCCGGTGACTTCCCGATCTGCGTCGTGCCGATGCTGGAGCAGGACATGCAGCGCCCAACGCCGCTGTGGGGCTACTTCTGCCAGATCAGCGACTCCACGACGAGCTACGGTTCGTACTCCGGCGCAGTGCCGAATGAGAAAATCACCTGGGGCAAACTCAGCGTGGACACCCCGAGTTACATCATCGAATCAGACGCTACCATCGTAGCTCCACTTATGTTCGCACTGATACTGGGACAATAGCCCCTAAATGTGCACTGTGCAACTCATGATAGGGTGATGGGTTGTTCGACTCCCCGACGGGGAATTCGTCAGTCAGGCGCAGGGCGCCTGGAAAGAGGTAGCAAAGCGTAAGTCACGGCAAACTGGTTTTTTGTTGTGCGGAAGTTAGGAGAATTTCACATTATGGCCACCATACTGGCTACAGAAGGCCTCTCGAAAGTCTTCGGGCCACGCCCCGAAGCTGCCCTGGACTTCATGTACCAGGGTGGCAGCAAGGCTGATGCGCAGGCTGAATACGGAAACGCGGTAGGGGTATTTGACGTCTCGCTCGAGATCGACGAGGGCGAGACGTTTGTACTTATGGGGCTGTCCGGCAGTGGCAAATCGACACTGCTGCGGCTGCTCAATCGCCTTCATGAACCGACCCGCGGCAAGGTTCTGGTCGCTGGCAGCGACATCACCGGCCTGAACAGGCGCGAACTGATGGAAGTACGGCGCAGCATGTTCAGCGGCATGGTCTTTCAGAATTTCGCCATCCTTCCCCATCGCACGGTGCTGGAAAATGTCGGCTTCGGCCTGGAACTTCAGAAGGTCCCCAGCGCCGAGCGCCGTGACCGCTCACAGCAGGCGATCGAACTGGTCGGACTGAAAGGCTGGGAACAGAGCCTGCCCAGCCAGCTTTCAGGCGGCATGCAGCAGCGGGTCGGCCTGGCCCGCGCACTGGCAGTTGACGCTCCGATACTGCTGATGGACGAAGCATTCAGCGCCCTTGACCCGCTCATAAGGCGGGAAATGCAGGACGAACTGATTGAACTGCAGGGGCGCATGAACAAGACAATCGTGTTTGTGACCCACGACCTTGATGAGGCCCTGAAGCTGGGCGACCGGATTGCAATCATGCGGGACGCACAGGTTGTTCAGGTTGACACTGCCGAACAGATTGTGGCCCACCCGGCCGATGATTACGTAAGGGCTTTCGTGGAGGGTGTGGACCGCAGCGAAGTGCTGACGGCCCGCAACATCATGCAGCCGCCCCTCACCACAGCATTCCTGAAGGACGGACCGCGAACGGTTCTGACCAAGCTCCGCAGGCACGGCCTGTCAGGCATCTTCGTTACCGACAGCGACAGGAACCTGAAGGGTTATCTGACGTCCGAAGCGGTTATCGAGCAGGTCAGGGCAAACGAGCATGCCGACCGTGTCGACTCCCGGCGCTTCGAGCAGCCTTCTGCCGTTGAGGCCGACACGCCGCTCAGCGAAATCATCGATCTGGCCACCCAGACATCGGGACCGATTGCGGTCGTCGAGGGGGGCTCACGCCTCAGGGGAGTCATTGTGAAAGGTGCAATCCTGGCCGCCCTTGCCGGGAACAATGGAAGTCCGGAAGCGCCGCCCCCGAGCGAAACGGGGACGGTCGCATGAGTGACTTCAGGCTCCCACTGCGCGATTGGATCGAAGGGCTGGTCGACTGGCTGGTGCTGTCATTCGGCACGTTCTTTGATGGGTTTGCTGATGTGGTCGATTCAGTGATCGACTTCCTCATGTCCGCGTTCACGGCCCTGCCGCCTCTGGTTGTTCTGGGCATCATCGTCGTACTGGTACTGTTCCTGGCCGGCTGGCGCCTCTCACTGTTCGCGCTGGGCGGGCTGCTGATCGTGCACAACATCGGCCTCTGGAACCCGTTCATAGAAACCCTGGCTCTGGTTCTCAGCGCACAGCTGCTCATCCTCGTGATCGGCCTGCCGCTGGGCGTGCTGGCCGCAAGGAATGACACCGCCGAACGGATACTCAGGCCACTGCTGGACTTCATGCAGACCATGCCGGCGTTCGTGTATCTGATTCCGGCCGTCATGTTCTTCGGCATCGGCCGGGTGCCCGGGGTTGTGGCCACATTCGTGTTCGCCCTTCCCCCGCTCGTCAGACTGGTGAATCTCGGCATCCGCCAGGTGCCTGTGCAGCTGGTGGAGGCGGCGGACGCCTTTGCCTCAACCAGCTGGCAGAAACTGGTGAAGGTGCAGGTCCCGGTGGCTGCGCCGACAATCATGGCCGGTGTAAACCAGTCCATCATGCTCAACCTGTCGATGGTGGTCATTGCCAGCATGATCGGTGCACGCGGACTCGGTACTGAAGTACTGCGGGGCATCCAGCGCATCCAGGTCGGCCAGGGCTTTGAAGCCGGCCTTGCCGTGGTCATCCTGGCCGTACTGCTGGACCGGCTCACCGCAACACTCGGTCAGCGCCGCAAGACCTGACATTGCGCAGACTTTATGGGAACTTTACGCGCTAATACACTGTAAAGGCCAGCTTGCCGGCAGCATGTCAGTGTGTTAGTGTGGTGAACGGACCCATGGTCTTGCTGCTGCAGGGGCGCACGGTCCCGCAGCCTGACAATCGGCCCGGTCCAAGACGCGCACCGGGCCCACGCCTTCTCTCCCTTAAACAAGGAGGAAAAATGAAAAACATGCTGAAAAAACTGAGTGTCACCGCTGCCCTTACACTGGGCATCGGCGGCGCTGCCCTCGCCCAGAGCGACTCGATTCACCTGGGTTATGTCCTGTGGGACTCTGAAATCGCCTCAACTCACGTGGTTGCAGCTGTCCTCATGGATGAGCTCGGTTACGACGTTGAGTTGACCTCAGTTGACGCCGGGCCCATGTGGACCGGTATTGCCCAGGGTGACTTCGATGCAATCGTCGCCGCCTGGCTGCCCGCAACCCACGAAGCGTACTGGGACCAGTACGGCGACCAGCTCGTCGACCTGGGGCCCAACCTTGACGGAGCCGACATCGGCTGGGCCGTTCCCACCTACGTTGAAGCCGACAGCATCACGGAAATCAACGCACTGGCTGACGAGTTCGGCGGGGAAATCATCGGTATCGACCCGGGTGCCGGACTGATGGCAGCAAGTGACAACGCCATGGACGTTTACGCCCTGGACAACCTCATTCTGCTTGACGGTTCTGACGCAGCCATGGCTGCCGCCCTGGACCGCGCCTACAACCGTGACGAGTGGATCATCGTCACCAGCTGGCGTCCGCACTGGATGTGGGCCGCCTACGACCTCAAGTATCTTGAGGACCCCGAAGGCGTCTTCGGCGAAGCCGAGAGCATCCACACCATCCTGGCCAGCGAGTTCGCTGAGAACGGCCCGGAAGACGTCCTGAACTTCCTCGACAACTTCTACTGGAGTGGTGAGGACATGGGCGCAGTCATGCTCGACATCATCAACGAAGACATGGATCCGTTCGATGCAGCACGCAAGTGGATTGCAGAGAACCCGGATACCGTGGCCGGCTGGCTCGAGTAAACACGCAGTAATCCCGTACCTGACCCGTCAGGTACACATGAAGGCGCCGCCAGCGGAACAACCGCGGTGGCGCCTTCGCTGTATCATGGCCGGCAATGTTAACGGCCATGAAAGCTATATCAGAATGAAAATTGATCGGATAGAAGTCAGGGAAGTCAGCATGAGGCTGCGGTTCAACTTCGAGACCAGTTTCGGAGCACAGCGGGACCGCAACATCCTCCTGCTGACCATGCACTCCGAAGGGCTCGAGGGCTATTCCGAAGGTGTCGCCGGTGAGTACCCCGGTTACGCCTACGAAACCCGCGAGACCACCTGGAGTGTCCTCAGGGAGTTCGCGATTCCCCTTCTGCTCGGCAAGGACATCAAGACTCCGGCACAGCTGCTGCACGAGCTCCGGTTCATCCGTGGCCACAACATGGCTGTCGCAGCCCTGGAGATGGCGTTCTGGGACCTGCAGGCCAAGGCCGCTGGTCTGCCGCTATGGCAGCTGCTCGGCGGAGTGCGCACCAGCATCCCGACCGGTGCCAGCCTCGGCATCCAGCCGTCGGTTGAGGAAACTGTCGACTATGTTGGCAAGCACGTGGACGAGGGTTACCGGCGCATCAAACTCAAGATCAAGCCAGGCTGGGACGTTGAAATGGTCCGTGCAGTCCGCGCTGCCTATCCGGATATCGACCTTACCGTCGACGCCAACAGCGCCTATCGCCTGACGGACGTCCGCATCATGCAGCAGCTCGACGAGCTTGACCTCAGCTACATCGAGCAGCCACTGGCTTATGACGACATAGTCGATCACTCGAAACTGCAGGCGCAGATCAGCACACCAATCTGCCTGGATGAGAGCATCCACTCTCCTGAGGACACGCGCAAGGCGCTTGAGCTGGACGCCGGAAGGGTAATCAACCTGAAGGTCGGCCGCGTCCGGGGGCACCTGCAGGCCCGCCGGGTACACGATGTTGCGCTTTCCTTCGGAGCTCCCGTCTGGTGCGGTGGCATGCTGGAAGCCGGTATCGGCCGCGCCCACAACCTGCACCTTTCCAGCCTTGAGAACTTCGTACTGCCCGGCGACACGGCCAGCGCGAGCCGTTACTGGGAAGAAGACGTGACCACGGTCATGCTCGACGCAGTTGATGGCGTTCAGAGCATTCCCGAG
>CAZPLV010000038.1:7369-12516 GCA_964587295.1 uncultured bacterium | reverse complement strand
ACGTCGGCTCCTGGAGTGACTGGAGTTCTGCAGAGGACGCCCCGGTGGCCCGCTCACGGGATCCAGAGTAATGAGCCGCCTTCTGCGCAGCTCGGTGCTGTGGGAGTCCCTGTTTGAGAACCTGCCTGCCGGTGTAGGTGTGCTGCTGCCGCTGTTTGATGCTGACGGCAGCCTGGAGGATTTCGAGATTCTGTCTGCCAATCCGCAGCTGCTGAGAATCAGCGGCCGGCCCGAACCGGAGCTGCTGGGCAGCCGGCTGGGCGATCTGCATCCGGTTTTCCGGCAGCGCACGGTTCTCGGGCGTTATGGCCGGATACTCGAACGCGGTGCTGCCGAGGAGTTTGAGCAGCTGGTGCCGGCGGATGTCGACAGTACGACCGTCCCGGGCTGGTACGCCGTCACGGCCATTCCCGCTGACGGACGGCTCATCGTCATGCTCAGTTCCATCGACAAGCGCAAATCCGTGCTGGTTGAGGCGGTGCGCATGATGAACGTCGATGACCTGACGGGGATCGGCAACAGGCGTCTGCTGAAGAGTCATTTCTGGCGGCACCGGCAGACGAACACCGGCATGGCGCTGATTTATCTGGACCTGAACGGGTTCAAAGGCATAAACGACACCCATGGGCACGAAACCGGGGATGAGGTGCTGCGCATAATCGCCCAGCGGTTCCGCAACAGCCTGAGGCCCGGTGAAGCAGTTGCCCGCCTCGGTGGTGATGAATTCGCCGTGCTGCTTGACACGGGCGACAGGGCAGCCGCCGTGTCTGTTGCAGAGCGCCTCAGGGATGCCGTGGCCCGGCCCATCAGCGTGGGTGCGAACACGATGGAAGTGAGCACCAGCCTGGGCATGGCCTATTTCCCGGAGGACGGCCGTTCATTCGAAGCGCTTTCCGCTGTCGCCGATGGCCGCATGTACAGTGACAAGGCAGGGCAGCAGGACGGGGCAAGGCAGCCCGCACAGCAGGGTTCCGCTCCTGACGCCGATGGCTGGTCAGGCGACGTCGCGCCTGTGGAAAAGCCAGTAGCCGAGTAAGCCGAACACCACAAAATAGCCGAGTGTGACAAGAGCCGAGTGCAGCATTGTGGTGCTGCCGCCCAGGAAACCGGCCAGTTCGCCGGGAGCGAGTCCCAGGTCCAGGTTGCCCGCCAGATCATCAAGCAGTGAGCGCGCCGGCGCGTAAAGGTTGGCGGTGAAGAAGTACAGGGGCAGGTTTTCCATGGTTTGCTGCAGGTTCAGCGCCTGGAACACCATATTGAATCTGGTGACTGGCTGGAAGCCCACGACGGTGGCGTACAGCGAGTAAAGGCCCTCAAGGAGGGGTGGCAGGAAGAAGATGGAGACCATGCCGAGTGCGACGTTGCGCAGCAGAAACACCATCAGGAAACCGAAGGCGATGCCGGCGGCAGCGAACAGCACCTGCAGTCCGGCCGTGCCGAGCAGTCCCAGCCAGTCCCCGCTGAAATCAGTCGGCAGGAAAGTCGTGCCCAGAGCACCGAACAGGAAAGTGGCAACCAGCGCTCCGGCAACCAGCACGGCGAAAGCCAGCCAGGCAACGAGGAACTTGCCCACGTACACGGCAAGTCTGCTTGGCTGCGCTACCAGCGTTGTCTTCCACATGTTCTGGCTTCGTTCCTCGCCAATGAGCAGTGCGGCGAAGAGCGCAACGATGATCAGGTAGAAACTAGGGTTGAGATAGGCAGGGCCAAGAATCGCCAGCCGGGCCATGCCGAACGGTGAGGCAACGGTAGCGAGAAGGCTGTCGACAGGCACGCCTTCACCCTCCAGGAACGAGCCGCCCAGATTGATCAGGATTACCCTGCCGACGAGCAGCAGGATAATCGGCATGAGCAGCCAGTACAGGCCGGCGAGAATATAGGTGCGCCGCTTGCTGAATACCTTCATCAGCTCGGCCCTGACTACGTTGATTACGGCGTTCACCGGGGTCTCCCGTCTTCACGCAGCAGCCGCAGGTAGGCATGCTCCAGGCTTTCCTGTTCCTGTACCGCCTCGCTGATGGACGCACCTGCCAGCACAAGCTGGCGCAGCAGATCCGCTGCCCCGTCCTGGGCCACCTCAGTGCGGATCCAGTCTTCCCCGAGCCGCTCCGAGACCAGGTTCATGTCCTTCAGTATCTGCTCCAGGGCTGCCGGGTCCGGTGCACGCAGGCGGTAACGGACCGTCGCTTCCTCCAGCTGCCGCACCAGTTCGCGCAGGGGACCGTCAAACAGCATCTTGCCCCGTTCAATGACCAGCACCCGCTCCACCAGCTTCTCGATTTCGGCCAGGATGTGTGAGGAAATCAGGATGGTCACGCCTTCGGCCGCGATGGTACGCAGGCTTTCCCGGATTTCGGCGATACCTACCGGGTCAAGACCGTTGGTCGGTTCATCCAGCAGCAGTACATCCGGTTTCCACAGCAGGGCACGCGCAAGTCCCAGCCGTTGCCGCATGCCCTGTGAATATGCGCCGACTTTCTTGTCGGCCGCCTGGTCCATGTTCATGAAGGAGAGAACCTCGTCGATGCGCGTGGCGGGTACGCCGCCGTGCAGGGTCGCGGCGTGCTGCAGGTTGCGGCGGCCGCTCATGTACGGATAAAAGCTCGGTTCCTCAATCATGGTGCCGACGTTCAGAAGCGCCGGTCCCGGAACGCTCTGGCCCAGCAGCCTGCTCTTTCCAGCGGTCGGCCTGATGAGACCCGCGATCATCCGCAGGGTGGTGGTCTTGCCGGCACCGTTAGGTCCCAGGAATCCGGTTATCTGTCCGGTGGGCACACGGAAACTGACGTTGTCCACGGCATAACTGCGGCCGTAGCGCTTGCTCAGTCCGTCCACCTCGATTGCCAGCTGCTCGGTCATGTCACCCTGCTCCTAATATCAGTAAACCGCCGTTTCCGTCTTGCTGCTGCGTTCCATCAGCGAGCGGATTGCTGCGGCCGCCGGCTTGTCTCCAAATATTACCGCGTGCACTTCACGGCTGATCGGCAGGTCAAGCCCGTGCGTCTGGGCGTAATTGCGGATTCTCATTACCGTACCGATTCCTTCGGCGGTTATTCCTTCGCGTTCCAGCTGCTCCGGTGACTCACCGAGGGCAATCCGGCTGCCGGCCAGGAAATTGCGGGACTGCGGACCGGCACAGGTGGCAATCATATCCCCCAGCCCTGACAGCCCGTAGAAAGTTTCCCGCTGCCCGCCAAGGCGTGTGCCCAGACGGACCAGTTCATGAAGTCCGCGCGTGATTATCGTCGCCTTCGTGTTGTCACCGAGGCCAAGGCCATTGCTGATGCCGGTCGCCAGGGCGATGACGTTCTTGATTGCTCCACCGGTTTCCACACCGGCCACGTCACTGCTCGTGTACACGCGGAAGGCCGGTCCCTGCAGCCACTCCCGGATACGGTGGGTCACGGACTCGGATTCGCTGGCCACCACTGCGGCCGCGGGTTTGCCGTCGGCAATCTCACGAGCCAGGTTGGGTCCGGACAGCGCAGCGGTGGCAGCTCCGGGTTGCAATCCGGCAAGAGTCATGGTCATCCGGCCGAGTGAATCGTCGCTGAAACCCTTGGTGCAGGAGATGAGCACTCCGAATTCCGGGAATCCCCGCATCACCTCGCTGATGAATTTGCTGGGGGTAACCACAAATGCGGCCTCAGCGCCAGCGGCGGCTTCGGCCTTGTCAACTGTGAAGTTAATTGAGTCGTGCAGTCTGATGCCCGGCAGGCGCCGGTCATTGATGCGTTCGGAACGAAGCTGCTGCACGAGCCCGGGGTCACGCAACCACAGCCAGACCTCGTGGCCGTTGGCTGCCAGCAGCTGGGCCAGCACCGAGCCCCATGCTCCCGCACCGATGACGGTCAGTCTGGCCATCGGGGGCAATCCCTTGTTTCGGTGGAGGCTGTCGGCCCGGACATGAACAGTATTGTAGCAGGGTGCTAAAGTATGTTTCGCGCCCCTGATGGGCATTTTCTGATGGAGGAGCCATGCCGGTTTACGTTTACAGAAACCTGAAGTCAGGTGAAACTTTCGAGCTTGAGCAGCGCATCACCGAGCCAGCGCTTACTGCCGATCCCCGCACGGGTGATCCCGTCCGGCGAGTGATTCAGCCGGTTGGAATCGCCTTCAAAGGCTCCGGCTTCTACGTGAATGACTCGCGCGGCTCCCGTAACCCGGGCCCTGCCACCGATTCTGCGGCCAAGCCAGCGGACACCAAACCGGCCGACTCCAAGCCGGCCGACTCCAAGCCGGCTGCCGGCAGCGCCGCTGACTGATACTGTCCTCAGTCGAAGCGCAACTCAAAAAGTCTGGACCAACGCTTGCCGGTCACCAGTAAGGTGCCGGCAGCTTCATTCCAGGCCAGACCGTTGAGCACCTCGGACGTGTGGTCGAGTTCAGCCCATTCATTCTCAGACAGCAGGCCCGTCATGTCATACACGGCGCTGACCGTACCGTCCGGCTGAATCCTGACAATCAGGCGGCTCAGCCACACGTTGGCGAACAGTTCATCACCGGCACAGGCCAGGTCATTCAGCCGGTTTACAGGCTGGTCCCGGTAAGTGACCGTGACCGTTTCAACCGTTTCGAAAGTTGTCGGATCACGGAACTGAATGGTGCTGCTGCCATCGGACATGACCAGATGATCGCCATTGAAGCACAGCCCCCAGCCTTCGCCCTCGTACGAGAAGCTGCCAGTCTGCCTAAAAGTGTCACGGTCGAAAACGAACGCCTCACCTTCGCGCCAGGTCAGCATGATCAGGCTGTCATCAACCAGTGCGAGTCCTTCGCCGAAATACTGTTCAGCAAGTTCAATGCGGCGCAGCACTTCACCTGTTTCAAGGTCAACTTCACGCAGGCTTGATTCGCCGTAGAGGCCCGTGCTTTCAAAGAGCCGCTCACCATCAAACACGAGCCCCTGGGTGAATGCGTCCGTCTGGTGCGGATAAACGTTCTCGATTCTGACTGCAGATTGGCTGCTGGCCGTGCAGGCCGTGAGCAGCACTGTCAGCAGCAACAGCTGTCTCATCGGTCCAGCCATTCGGACAGCCGGCTGCGGAAGCCGGCAATCACACTGTCCAGCACCGCATCCTCGTCCGGGGAGGCGTCGATTACCAGCCAGTCACCTTTTTGCGCCTGCTCACGGAATGAGCACACCA
>CAZPLV010000038.1:0-7269 GCA_964587295.1 uncultured bacterium | reverse complement strand
GCGTCGATTACCAGCCAGTCACCTTTTTGCGCCTGCTCACGGAATGAGCACACCACCCGCTGATGGAAAGCACGGTCGGCCTGTTCCAGGCGGTCGCTGCTGCCCCGGGACCGGATCCTCCGGAATCCGACCTCAGCGTCAACATCAAGGAGGATCGTCAGCTCCGGAACAAGCCCCTGGCTCACCCTGGAGTTGAGTGAGCTGATCAGTTCCGGGTCCAGGCCGCGGCCTGCGCCCTGGTAGGCGACGCTCGAGGCAGTGAAGCGGTCACAGATGACGGCATTGCCGTGCCTGAGGGCAGGCAGGATTACGTCCTCGACGTGCTGGGCCCGACTGGCAGAGAAGAGCAGGAACTCGGTCAGCGGTTCAATCTGCTGACCCGGGTCCAGCAGTACGCTGCGGACCGAGTCGCCCACAGGCGTGCCACCGGGTTCCTTGGTCAGTACGACTTCGCGGCCCGGGCTGTTGCGCTTCCCGAGTTCGCCCTGCAGCCAGTGGGCGAGCCCTCTGGCCGTGGTGGATTTTCCTGCACCTTCCGGACCCTCAAGTACGACAAACAGCCCGCTCACAGCCTCACAGCCCCGTTGGCAGGTAAATGAATCTGAAGTCCAGGTCGAACTCGTCCCGGATTTTCTCAGCCAGGAGATTGACGCCAATCGTTTCCGTCATGTAGTGACCGCCGAACATGGCATTGATGCCGTTCTCGAACGGTTCGTAAAACATTTCGTGCTTCGGCTCACCGGTCAGGAACGCATCCAGGCCCTGGTCAGCTGCGGTCAGCACGTCCCAGGCGGCGCCGCCACTGATGATGCCGAGCGTGTGCACTTCTTCCTTGCCGCCTTCGAGCAGCATGACCGGCTCGCCCAGCTGGGCCTCAATCATCTGCGCCAGTTCACGGCGCTCCATGACGTCGGGAAGGCGGCCTTTCACGCCCACCGGCCGGCCCTTGAACTCGCCGAAATCTTCCAGGTCGAGCATGCCGAGCCGGCGCGCAAAGCCCCAGTTGTTGCCGACTTCCCTGTGCGCGTCCAGGGGAATGTGCGCCGCATAGAGGCTGATGTCATTGTCCAGCAGGAACTTCACGCGCCTGCCGTGCACGCCGGTGATTGCCTTCGGCTGACCCCAGAACAGGCCGTGGTGGACTATGAGTATCTGGGCGCCGAGTGCCGCGGCCTGCTCGAACGTGTTCATGCTGCTGTCGACAGCGATGGCCACTGTGGTGATTTCATCAGCTCCCTCGACCTGTAGGCCGTTGAGGGAGATGTCCGGGTATTCGTCTATGGCCAGATACGTGTCCAGCCAGCTGACCAGTTCGTCTCGCTTCATATCCCCTAAGAGCGTACTACGGGTGCGCGGACGGACGTCCCTGCCGGGCGCCTCCGGCGAGTGCTCCGTGCTAGAATTCTCGCGGTTCCCACGGGGTAATGGAGTGGGGCAATCGCAGAAGCAGGAGCAGCATGCACAAGCAGGAACTGAAGTACGAAGGCAAGGCCAAACGGGTCTATCTGACCTCTGAAAGCGGCCTGTGCCTGATCGAATACAAGGATGACGCCACGGCGTTCAATGCACAGAAGCGCGGCAACATCCAGGGCAAGGGCGCCATCAACAACGCCATCACCGCACATCTGTACCCACTGCTTGAGAAAGCCGGCGTACGGAACCATTTCGTGAGGAAGGTCAGCGACACTGAACAGCTGGTCCAGAATGTGCAGATAATTCCGGTCGAAGTGATCGTCCGCAACCGTGCCGCAGGCAGTCTGGCCAGCCGGCTGGGACTCGCTGAGGGTCAGCCGCTGAGCTCGCCGATAATCGAATACAGCTACAAGTCCGACGAACTCGGGGACCCGCTGGTGAGTGACAGCACACCGGTTGCCCTGGGCTGGGCAGCGGCGCGTGAGCTGGCAGAAATGAACAATCTTGCGCTGAGCGCCAACAGCTTCCTGCTGGATTATTTCAGCCAGCGCGGGATCGACCTGATCGACATCAAATTCGAATTTGGCCGCCTGCCTGACGGGACGATACTGCTGGCTGACGAAATCAGCCCGGACACCAGCCGCCTCTGGGACGCAGCCACTGGTGAGCGGCTGGACAAGGACCGTTTCCGCCGTGACCTGGGGGGCGTCGAGGACGCCTATCAGACCATTCTCGAGAGGGTGCTTTCATGATTTTCAATGCCGTCGTATCGGTCTCGCTCAAGGAATCCATCCTGGATCCGCAGGGCAGGACCATCCTGCGCAGCCTGCACAACCTTGGCTATGACACCGTGCAGGACGTCCGCATGGGCAAGCAGTTCGTGATCAGCCTGCAGGGCGAGCGCCCCCAGGTTGAAGCGCAGCTCGAGGAGTTCGCCGGCGAGGTGCTGGCCAATCCGGTGATCGAGAGTGTCAGCTGGGAGCTCGAAGAGGTGTCCGGCTGATGCGGCAGAGCCCTCAGGACTGGTTTGCGTGAAGGCTGCAGTAATAGTGTTTCCCGGCTCCAACAGTGAGATGGACAGCCTGTACGGGCTGCAGCACGCCGGCTATGAAGCGAGCGCGGTCTGGCACACCGAAACTGAACTGCCGGCCGTTGACCTGATCGTGCTGCCGGGTGGTTTCAGCTACGGCGATCACCTGCGCAGCGGAGCGATTGCGGCGCGCAGCAGGGTGATGAATGCCGTCCGGGCTGCTGCGGAACAGGGCGTGGCCGTGCTGGGAATCTGCAACGGCTTCCAGATACTGACCGAAGCAGGGCTGCTGCCCGGTGCCCTGCTGGTCAACCGGGACGTTCATTTTGTGTGTCGCACTGTCACGGTCGAAGTCAGCTCGACAGCGACACCTTTCACCGCCGGTGTGCAGCTGGGCAGCCGCCTGCGCCTGCCGGTCGCGCACGGTGAGGGCCGCTATCACGCTGATGTAAGGACCCTGGAGGAACTCGAGGACGGGAACCGGGTCGTGTTCCGCTACGTTGAGGGCGACAACCCCAACGGCAGCCTGAATGACATTGCCGGAATCAGTAACGCCCGCGGCAACGTGGTCGGCCTGATGCCCCATCCGGAGCGGGCACTGGAGGAACTGCTCGGTTCTGCCGACGGACTCCCGCTGCTGCAGGGACCCCTGAGCGCAGAGGTGTCGGCATGAGTGAGCTGCGCAGCCGCGCTGCCGAGTTCGGCCTGACGGACGCCGAGTGGGTTGAGGCAGAACGCCGTGAAGGCCGTCCGCTTTCCGAGCTGGAAGCAGCCATCGTGGGCGCCATGTGGTCGGAGCACTGCAGTTACAAGAACAGCCGTCCGCTCATGCGGGCGTTCCCGACCACTGGCCCGCAGGTACTGCAGGGACCGGGCGAGAACGCCGGCGTGGTTGACATTGGCGACGGCTTCGGTGTTGCCTTCAAGGTGGAGAGCCACAATCATCCGTCGGCAGTGGAGCCCGTCCAGGGCGCGGCAACCGGCGTTGGCGGAATACTGCGTGACATCTTCGCGATGGGCGCAAGGCCGTTCGCCGTCCTCAACAGCCTGCGCCTGGGTGACCACAACCTGCCGCGCACCCGCTATCTCCTGAACGGCATCGTGACCGGAATCTCGCATTACGGCAATGCCGTCGGGGTACCCACGGTCGGCGGCGAACTCACCTTCCACGACAGCTACAACGAGAATCCGCTGGTGAACGTGATGGCCCTGGGACTGCTCCGGCATGAGGATCTGGCAACCGGCACGCTTGGCGAGGCCGGCAACAAGGTCATCTACGTCGGCAGCCGTACCGGCCGTGACGGTACCGGTGGTGCAGTCTTCTCGAGCGCAGAACTGAGTGAGGACAGTGCGAAGGACCGGCCGGCAGTACAGGTCGGCGACCCGTTCATGGAGAAGCTGCTGCTCGAGGCCACCCTTGAGGCAATCGAGGCGGGACTCGTGGCCGGGGTGCAGGACATGGGTGCCGCAGGCCTCCTGTCCAGTACTTCAGAAATGGCCCACCGTGGCGGTCTGGGCGTCGACATCCACCTTGATCGGGTGCCAACCCGTGAAGCCGGCCTGGAACCCTGGGAGCTGGTGCTGTCCGAGAGTCAGGAGCGGATGATTCTGGTGCCCGTCCCGGGCCGTGAGCAGGAACTGTATGACCTGCTCAGCCGCTGGGAGCTTGATGTGGCAGAGATCGGCGAGGTGGCAACCCACGGCCGCTACCGTCTGCACTGGCATGGCGAGCTCGTCTGCGACCTGGACGTGACCCTGCTCAACGACGCACCGACCCAGACACGTGAGGGCGTGGAAGACCCGGCCATTGCGGCACTGCGCGGACAGGACCTGAGCGGAGTTCCGGCAGTGGCGGATCACTCATCCGTACTGCTGCAGCTGCTGGCCCGTCCGACCATCGCCAGTAAGCGGGCGATTTTTGAACGGTTTGACCAGCAGGTCATGACCAACACGGTCGTGCTGCCCGGCGCCGGCGATGCTGCCGTGCTGCGCATCCGTGGCACCAACCGCGGTGTGGCAGCCGTGATCGACTGCAATCCGCGTTACGTGCAGCTTGACCCGTACCAGGGTGCTGCCGGCGCGGTGGCTGAGGCGGCCCGTAACCTCGCCTGCGTCGGCGCCACGCCGCTGGCCCTCACCGACAACCTGAACTTCGGCAATCCGCTCAAGCCGGGCGTGTACTTCCAGATGCAGCAGGCAGTTGCGGGCATCTCCGATGCTGCCCGCGCCCTTGACACTCCGGTTACCGGCGGCAACGTCAGCCTGAACAACCAGTACCTCGCCGCGGGCCAGGCCGTCGCCATTCATCCGACTCCGACCATCGGCATGGTCGGTGTGCTGCCGGACATCAGCAAACGCGCCACACACGCCTTCCCGGAGGAAGATGCCGGCGTTTACCTGCTGGGCCGCTTCCGTCCCGTACTCGGCGGCAGCGAGTTCCTGGCTGCGGTGCATGGCATCGAGGCCGGCGAACCACCGGCGGTTGACCTGAAACTGGAAGCAAAAACGATCGAGGCAATCATTGCGCTGATCCGCGGTGGTCATACGGTCACAGCCCACGACCTGTCCGACGGCGGCCTGGCGGTGGCCCTGGCCGAACTGGCCATCAGCAACAGACGCGGCTTGGACATCCGGATTGACGAGCCTGACCTTGCAGACGACCTGGTGCTGTTCGGCGAGGCCCACGGCCTGGTTCTTACAGTGGTCAGGGACGAAGACCGGGCTGAAGCCGAGGAGCTGCTCGACAGGCAAGGTGTGTGGTGGCAGCGCATCGGTGTGACCGGCGGCAGCGAACTGAGCATCAGGACAGGCAACAAACCGCTCGTCAGTCTGGCGGTGGACGAACTGGAAAACGCCTATACAGGCACCATCCCGGCAGTGCTGGACGCAACGGGCCTCAAGCATGAGTGAAACCGTGCGGCCCGCCAGCATCGCAATTCTTGACTGCGGCGGCCAGTACACCAAGGTGATCGACCGGCGCCTGCGGGAACTGCAGGTGCACACAGAAATCATGCCGCTGGCAGTCAACCCTGATCAACTGACCGGATTCGATGCCATTGTCCTCAGCGGAGGTCCCTCAAGCGTCTATGAAGCTGACGCGCCCGTTTTCGACCCGGCAGTGCTGTCGACCGGCAAACCGATGCTCGGCATCTGCTACGGCATGCAGCTGCTCGCCCAGCACCACGGTGGCAAGGTCGGGCGGGGCGGACGCGCTGAGTACGGGGTGGAAACCATCACGGTCGACCCGGACAGTGCACTCTTCAATGGTCTCGATTCTTCGCAGCGTGTACTGATGAGCCACGGTGATTCCGTCAGCTCCGTGCCGGAAGGCTTCCGGATCACGGCCCGTTCGGATCACGCCATCGCTGCGATGGAGGACACCGCAAGGCGCATCGCCTGCGTGCAGTTCCATCCTGAAGTCGACCTGACCGAGCACGGCACCCCGATGCTTGAAAACTTCATCCGCAATGTGGCGCACCTCGAGCAGAATTACCTGCTCGAAGACCGGATCGCAGCTGCAGTCAGCCAGATCCGGGAGCAGGTCGGATCCAGGGACGTGTTCGCACTCGTCAGCGGCGGAGTTGACTCCGCCGTCACGGCAGCACTGCTGCTGAAGGCGCTGCCGGCACGCCAGGTGCACGCCCTGCACGTGGACACGGGCTTCATGAGGCTGAACGAAAGTGACGGTGTGGTCAACGAACTGCGCAGCCTGGGGCTCGAACAGCTCCGGCACGTCAACGTGGCCGACCAGTTCTTTGACTCACAGCTGAGCACGCCGGACGGTCGCGTCATCGGGCCACTCACGGAGCTGCATGACCCCGAGCACAAGCGTGAGCTGGTGGGCAACATGTTCATGGAAGTGCTGAGGCAGGAACTCGAAACGATGGAACTGGACTTCGACACTGCCATCTTCGCCCAGGGAACCCTGCGGCCCGACCTGATCGAAAGCGGCAACCCCGGCGTCAGCAGCTCGGCCAGCAACATCAAGACACACCACAACGACGTACCCGCCGTGCGGCACGCCCGTGAAGAGGGCCGGGTAGTGGAAACCAACTCGGACTGGCACAAGGACGAAGTGCGCCAGGTGGCAATCGAACTCGGCCTGAGCGAAGCAATCGCCCAGCGCCAGCCCTTCCCCGGACCAGGACTGGTGCTCAGGCTGATCACCTGGGACGGAACCGACGACGTTCCCGCCGGCCTGGATGAGCGCATCGCCGCCGAGCTGACCGGTGCCTCAATCAGTTCGGTCCGCACCTATCCGCTGCGCACGGTCGGAGTCCAGGGAGACCGGCGCAGCTACCGCTTCCTGACCCTGCTGCAAACCGACAATCAGGCGCAGCCGATAATCAACCGCGCAGGCCAGATCATCGCCGGCGGTTTCGATGAGGTGAACCGGGTCGCAGTCGTATTGGCCGCCCGCGCACCACTGCAACAACTCCAGCCGTACGCAAGCCGCATCAGCCGCGAACAGGTGGAGCTGCTGCAGCATATTGACGCAGAAGCCCGCGAAGCACTCCACGACATGCCCTCAAGCCAGCTGTTTGCCCTGCTCCTGCCAATCGCAACGGGCCCGGGCCGCTACACGGTCGCCCTGCGCAGCATAATCACCAACGACTACATGACCGGCCGCCACACTGCGCCAGGTGAAGACTACCCGGTGGAAGGCTTCACGGCCTGGGCCGCCTCCGTGCTGGAGCGGCACCCGCAGGTCGACGCCGTCATATACGACGTGACTGGGAAGCCGCCGGGGACTGTTGAATGGCAATAGGGTGGTGGGGGGTGTGGGGGGGGTGGGGGGGGGGGGGGGGGGTGGGGGCGGCCACAAA
>CAZPLV010000037.1:3941-13219 GCA_964587295.1 uncultured bacterium | reverse complement strand
CCGGGCGTGTGCAGGGCTTTCAGTTCGACAGTGCCGATGGTGATCCCATCACCATGACGCAGTTCCTCATGCTCGAAACCGTAAAGCCAGTCCGGGCCGCCTTCGGCTGACAGCAGCAGGCGGGCTCCCGTGGCGGCAGCCAGCTCCCGGGCTCCGGAGAGATAATCCGCGTGAATATGGGTTTCCGTCACTGCCGTAATGCTCAGCTTCAGGCGTTCCGCTTCGGCCAGATATTCACCGATGTCACGGCGCGGATCGACCACGACCGCCTCTTTTGACTGCTCGCAGGCAATCAGGTAACTGCCCTGCGCCAGATCAGGATCATAAAACTGCCTGAATATCACTGAAGCCCTCCCAGCTGTTCAGGCCGCTGTGTGAGCCGGCCTGGTCCATTTGTAACTCGGTCCGGCCCGTTCAACAACCGGCCGGGCTACTGCTTTCGGCGCCGGCAGCGCCCATTGGCAGGCGCATCTTCTCCGGCGGATGTCAGCCACGGCCTTATCGGCAACGTGCTATATTTCACAGCACAAGTCACATGCGGGTTCAAGACGCCTGCGGGCTTAATAGCAACACCATGGAGGTTAGCTTATGAAGCAATTCCTAGCCACAACAGCCTTGCTGGCTGCCCTGTCAATGGGTGCGGCGCAGACCCTGGTGGTCGGTCAGTCCGGCCTGCCGGTCACGCTCGACATCTCGCAGGACGGCAACTCCCTCACCCCCGCCATCCAGATCGTCGAACGCCTGGTCGGCTTCGGTCAGGGCACGGCCGTAATCGAGCCCCTGCTGGCAACCAGCTGGGAAGCCAACGAAGATGCCACCGTGTGGACCTTCGAGCTGCGTGAAGGCGTCAGCTTCACTGACGGCACGCCGTTCAACGCCGAGGCAGTCAAGTTCAACTTCGACCGCTGGAACCACCTGGACCACGAATACAACTTCTCCGACCAGGGCAAGAATTACACCTCTTACACCTACGTGTTCGGCGCTCACTACGGTGAGGACGGCTACCAGATCGAATCCGTGGACGTGCTCGGTGACCACACCGTCCAGTTCACCCTGACCGGCTCATTCGGGTACTTCCCGCAGCAGCTCGCCAGCGCCTACTTCGGCCTGCACAGCCCCGCTGCAATCGCAGACGGCGGCCTCGAGTACGGCACTCCGCTCGTTGGTGCCGTCGGCACCGGTCCGTTCGTGTTCAGCGAATGGATTGACGGCGACCGTGTCGTCCTGAACCGCAATGACGACTACTGGGGCCAGACCGCCGGCGTGGAGCAGATTGTCTTCCGCGGCATCGAATCCCCCACCACCCGCCTGGCTGAACTCGAAGCCGGCAGCATCGACATGGCACTGAACCTGTCGCCGGAGAGCTACGAAATCGTGGCATCCAGCAGCGAATTCCGTCCGGTCAGCGCTGAGTCGGACCTGGTGCTCGGCTACCTCGGCATGCACATGGACAACGAGCCGTTCGACGACCTGCGCGTTCGCCAGGCCTTTGCACACGCCATTGACAAGGAAGCCATCGTTGATGCTTTCTACGGCGGTCTCGCCAGCGTAGCCAACGAGTTCGTTCCGCCGGGCCTCTTCGGTCGCCTCGAGCAGGACCCGTACGCCTACGATCCCGAACTCGCCATGGAACTCCTGGCTGAAGCCGGCTATCCCGACGGATTCGACACCGAATTCTGGTACATGCCCGTTTCCCGCCCCTACTACCCCGCACCGCGTGACATCGCTGAAGCCGTGGTCAGCTACCTCGCAGACGTTGGCATCAACGCTGAGCTGAACACCGAAGAGTGGGGCATCTACCTCGAGAACTATCTCGCAGGCGATTACCCGATGTACATGCTCGGCTGGAGCGCCGACTTCGCCGATCCGGACAACTTCATCTCCTCGTTCTTCAATGCAGCCAACGCCCAGGGCTTCGGCTACGACAACCCTGAGCTGTTCCAGATGATCTCCGACGCACAGCAGGCAGGTACTGCCACTGAGCGCGAGCTTCTGTACCAGCTGATCGCGCAGCGCCTGCATGACGACCTGCCGGCAATGCCGCTCGTGAACCCGCGCACGCTCAACGGCGTGAGCAATGCTGTTGACGGCTTCTACCCGAACGCCCTCGGCTCAACGGTTCCGTTCAACACAATCACCAAGGACTGACCCAACGGTCTTCTCGTGGTGGGCAGTTTCCGCTGCCCACCACGGCTTATGCAGCAACGGAGTATCTGATTGTTTTCGTATGCAGTCCGTCGCATCCTGGGTCTGATTCCCGTACTGTTCGGAGTCAGCCTGCTGGTATTCATGATTCCCCGGCTGGTGCCGGGTGATCCCGCCACAATCATGCTGGGGGAGCGCGCCTCAGAGGTGGACAAGGCACGCCTGCGCGAGCAGATGGGCCTGAACAATCCGCTGTTCCTCAACTTCGGGGAAGTCGGTGAACGTGGCGTCGCCAGTATTTTTGACACACAGTATTTCTCTTTCATGGGTGACGCGCTGAGGCTTGACTTCGGCCGCTCCATTTATTCCTTCATCCCCGTCACCAGCGGGCTCATGCAGCGCTTTCCCGCGACGCTCGAGCTGGCGGTGTTCGCGATGCTGTTCGCGGTGCTGGTCGGCATCCCGCTGGGGGTGATTGCCGCACTCAGACGCGGCACTTTCATCGACACGACGGTCACGGTGATTGCCCTTGCCGGTGTTTCCTTCCCGGTTTTCTGGCTCGGCATCATCTTCATTTACGTATTCGCAGTGAACCTGGGCTGGCTGCCCTCATCGGGGCGCATCGGTGTGACGATGAGCATCCAGGACGGCACCGGACTTTACGTACTGGATGGGCTGCTGCAGGGTCGGATGGACTTCATGATTGATGCGCTGAGGCATCTGGTGATGCCTGCCATCGCCGTTGGCACAATTCCGCTGGCCATCGTGGTGCGCATGACGCGCTCAAGCATGCTTGAAGTGATGGGGCAGGACTACATCCGCACCGCCCGCGCAAAAGGGCTTGCCGCCAGTATCGTGACCCGCAAGCATGCGCTGCGCAATGCACTGTTGCCGGTCGTGACGGTCATAGGCCTCAGCTTCGGGGCTCTGCTCTCCGGTGCGATCCTGACCGAAACCGTGTTCTCCTGGCCCGGGATCGGCCGCTGGGTGTACCAGGCGATCGCCAGCCGTGATTTCCCGATCATCCAGGGCGGCGTGCTGTTCGTTGCCTTCGTTTTCGTAATCGTCAACCTGCTGGTGGATCTGTCCTACAGCTTCATTGACCCGAGGATCCAGTATTCATGAGTGACGTTGTAGCCGCTTCCACCACTACGGAGGGCAAGTCACTGGGCTCCGAAGCCCTGCGCCGCCTGCTCAGACACCCGACGGGCATCACCGGACTCGTCATCATCCTGCTGTTCATCCTGACCTCGGTGCTTGCACCGGTGCTCAGGCCTGGCGATCCGCTGCGCAGCAACCTGCGGGCCCGCAACATTCCGCCGACCGTCCTCATGAGCCAGGAGGAACTTGACAGTCGCAGCCTGACGCGCGGTGCCCATCCGTTCGGAACTGACGCACAGGGCCGCGACCTGCTGCAGCGCGTTCTTTACGGCGGCCGCATCAGCCTCCGCGTTGGCCTGATTGCCGTGGCGCTGGCAATGAGCGTGGGTACCCTGCTGGGTCTGCTCGCCGGCTATCTTGGCGGCAAGTTCGACCTGTTCATGGTCTGGCTGATCGACATTCTGCTTGCCTTTCCGGGAATCCTGCTGGCGATTTCAATCGTGGCGGTGCTCGGGCCCAGCCTGACCAATGCGCTCATAGCCATCAGCATCACCCAGGTGCCCATTTACATCAGGATTGTCCGGTCCGTGACACTGGGCCTGCGTGAGAGTGAGTACGTGCAGGCAGCCCGTTCTCTCGGTTCCGGGACACCCAGAATAATTCTGGGTCATATCCTGCCGAACAGCCTGTCGCCGCTGCTGGTGCAGGTCACCATGTCGGTCGGCACGGCCATCCTGGATGTCGCTGCGCTGGGCTTCCTCAATCTTGGCGCCCAGCCGCCGGCTGCCGAGTGGGGCGTCATGATCAGCGACGGTTTCAACCGTTTCCGCGAGGCTCCCTGGCTGTCAATCGCTCCGGGTCTGGCAATCTTCCTGTCGGTAATCGGCTTCAACCTGCTTGGTGACGCAGCCCGGGATGTTCTTGATCCGCGCCTCAAACGGGACTGAGTGAACACCACTGAACCACAACTGCAGCGGATAGCGCTGGGCGCCGTACTGAGCCAGAGTTTCCGCCTGCTCAAGGGCAGCAAGTCAGCAATTCTCCTGGCCAGTGCCCTGCTGATGGTGCTGACGCTGGTGGCCACCCTGATTACGGCGATTTTCTTTCCGGGCATCATGAGCGGCTCGCCCAGTCAGCTGGACAGCCTGGCCGCCGCACTGGTGTCACTGCTGGTCACAAGCCCACTGCTGGGCGGACTGATCTGGATGGCACTGACCCGTGCCCGCGGCGAACCAATCGAGGTCGGCATGATCCGCAGGGGGACACCTTATGCCACCCGCTTCCTCAGTTACGGCCTGGTGACCGGACTGCTGTCTTTCCTGATGGGCATACTGCCGGGCACCATCTATCAGCTTCTCGGGCTGGGTGTTGCCGCGCTGATCAGTTTCACGCCGCATTTCATGGTTGACCGTGACCTGCAGTTGCCCGAAGCGCTGGTTCTGAGCGCCCGTCTGGTGCTGCTCAACCCCCTGGCAATGCTGGGCTGGCTCATGCTGGCCGTGCTTCTGCTCGTGGCGTCATTTTTCACACTGGGAATCGGTCTCATCTGGACACTGCCCTTCGTTGCCGTTTCCAGCGCCATGTTTTACCTGCACGCGAACAACAATCCGGCGCCGTAGCGTTCAGGGCCTGTTCAGGAGCAATCCGGCATGCTTTGCGCTGATTCGGTCAGAGTGCTGCCTGGCTTGTATAGTCACGCAAAGCAGACTGCATCTGGAGGCGCATCATGAACCTGAAGCGATTGCCGTTGATTCTCGTCCTGATCCTGCCGGCGCTGCTCGCAGGTTGCCGTCAGGCGGCACCCGGGGAACCTGAGCCGCCCGCTGAATTCACTGCTGAGCTCGCCTTTGACCGCGCCGCACCCGGTGATCTGGTCACAGTGTTCACCGCGGCCGGGGGCGCAGCTGGCGCCACACTGTCACTTGATGGCACCCAGCTGACCAGCATGGTCGCGGCAGAGGACGGGCTGAGTCTGCAGTTCACAGTTCCAGCCACCCAGGGTGCAGGCAGTTACTCACTGCTCATCAGCAGCGGGGAAGCCCGGGCAATCGAGCAGCTCACGGTGCTTGGTCCAGAATCCAGCGGTGAGATCCTTCTGATTGTCGGCCCGGATGTCAGTGACGCTCAGCTTGACGAGCTGCTGGCCGGTCATGGCCTGGGCCCGGCTCTCTCATTCACTGAACTGGGCGGTGGCCCGGACCTGGTCTGTTCGGGGCAGCTCGCCCTGGTTGAAGTACCCGAGGGCACGCCCTCGTTCGGTGAACTGCTGGCTGGGCTGCAGGCTGAACCTGTCGTGCTCCACGCGGATCCCAAGAGCGAATGGGGATTGGGCACGGCCGTGCAGCCGTTGCTTCTCAACGGTGCCGCCTGGCTGCACAGCCAGCAGCCAGGGCTGAGCGGTGACGGCATAACCATTGCGGTTCTCGACACCGGTGTTTTCGCCACAGCGGAGCTGGCCGGCAGGCTGTTGCCGCAGTTTCCCGAGTACGGCGGCGACGTGTTTGGCGTTTCTGGCCACGGAACCGCCGCAGCCGTACTGGCGGCCGGCAGCAGCCTGGGCGTGGCCGGCGGCGCCGCGGTGCTGCCGCTGCAGGTGTGTGATGAGACCGGCGCCTGCCAGGCCAGTGACGTCGTTGCCGGTGTGTGCCAGGCGCTCAGGCAGGTCGATCCGGTTGAAGACGGACTGGTGCTGAACCTGAGCCTTGGTGGCGATACCGAAGTCCGGGCACTCACGGTGCTGCTCGCTTCGGCTGCGGACCGGGGCGCTGTGGTTGTGGCGGCCGGCGGCAATGTTGCCGGTGCACCGGCGCACTGGCCGGCTGCGGCTGCACCCGTGACCCCGGGCCTGCTGGCGGTTGCGGCGCTTCAGGTGAGCGGAGTCAGCGCCGCCCCTGTTGGAAGCGTCTTTTTGAGCCCTGGCTTGCCGTTTCCGCTGCCCGCTGACGACACAGCCCTGCTCACCGTCGAACTGATTGAGGCATCCAACGGCCAGATGGCTGTTCAGGACGGGCGGCTGATCTGGTTTGACGCCCGGGGCCGGATTCAGCCGGAACAGCCCGCTGACGCGCTGGTCATGACACTGGACACGACAGGCAGGGACGCCCAGCTGATGTTCGCTCCTGACGGGGAAACCATCATCAGCACGAGTCCCGCGGACCTGCTCGTTGAGCCCGTCCTGGCCGACGGAATCCTGGTGCAGGCAACGGAAGATGCGGGGAGCGACCTGATTGAGCTGCTTATCGAGCCGGTGCCGGCTTCATTCGAACTCACTGTCATCGGCATGATCGAGCTGCTTGAGTTCGAACTCATTACGGTGGGGGCAGCGCCCAACTTCACAACGGGGGATTATCTGAGCCTGGCCGCACCCGGAGTCGGTCTGCAGGCCATTGACGCCGCTGGAAATCCAGCCGCTGGTTACGACGGCACATCATTCGCTGCGCCCCAGGTAGCCGGAGCCGCCGCCCTGCTGCTGCAGCAGCAGCGTGATGCGGGACTGGATTTTGATGCGGCTGCCGTCGTGCGGCAGCTGACGGGCGCTGCGCTGCCGGTTGCCGCGGCCGACGCGGCGCAGGTCGGCGCCGGCCGCATGGACCTGCGCTTCCTGGGTGCCGCAGAAACCCCCTGAGGCAGCTGTCCGGCTGCTAACCTGAGGCCATGGAACCAGGACTCAACCTGTCGGCGGTCCAGACACCCGCGCTGGTGATCGACCGCCTCAAACTGGAGGCAAATGCCCGGCGGGTGCGCTCGCACGTCGAATCGCTCGGCGCTGACTTCCGGCCCCACCTCAAGACGGTCAAATCCGTGCCGGCAGCTGCCGTTCTGCAGCCGGACCAGCGCGGACCCATCTGCGTGTCGACGATGAAGGAAGCCGAGGAGTTCGCAGCAGCAGGGGCGGTCGATATCATCTACGCTGTCGGCATCGCACCGGACAAGCTGGAACGGGCCGCGCTGCTCAGGCGTCAGGATGTTGATCTGGCCGTGATTCTCGACTCGTCCGAGCAGGTGCAGGCCTTGCTGGACGCCCAGGTCCGCTTCGGAATCCAGCTGGCTGTGCTGCTCGAAGTGGATGCAGACGGCGTCAGGGCAGGGCTTATGCCCGATGATCCGCTGCTTGTCGAGCTCGGCGAGCGACTCGTTACGGGCGGGGCACTGCTGCGCGGGGTGATCACTCACCACGGAGGCTCGTACCAGGGCCGCAGCGAGGATGAACTGGCGGACTTTGCCGAAGAGGAACGCGTCGCTGCCGTGACTGCCGCCACCAACCTGCGGGCTGCCGGCATTCCCTGTCCCGTCGTGAGTGTCGGCTCGACGCCGACTGCGGTATTCAGCCGCAACCTGAGCGGCGTGACCGAGGTGCGCGCCGGCGTGTTCTCGTTTGGCGACATGGTCATGGCTGAAGTGGGCGCGGTGACGGAGGAGCAGATTGCCCTGTCCGTACTGGCCACAATCACCGGAGCACAGCCCGGGCGAGGGCGCATCTTCAGCAATGCAGGCTGGATGGCACTTTCACCCGATCCCGGGACCCGCAGCAACGGTTATGGCCGGGTTGCTGACCTCAACGGCCACATCTACCCCTGGCTCATCGTCAGCGCAGTCAGCCAGGAGCATGGCGTGCTGAGCCTGCATCCGGACGCACCGGCCGGCACTGAGCTGCCTGAACTCCCTTACGGGAGCCGGGTGCGCATTCTGACCAACCATGCCTGCGCCACCACCGCCATGCACGAGCACTACCTGGTGACAAGCGGCGGCGAACAGCAGATTGAGGACATCTGGCCGATATTCAGGGGCTGGTGACTCCGGCTGATACATTGCGGAGGCTGCGCTGTCATATAATCCATCCCTGAGTAAGGGAAGCGCAACGCGCCGTTATCGGCGTGCATTTGCAGCCCGCACAATGGCAGGGCTCTGGCCCTTCAGCCTTACACAACTCAGCGAGGTGATTATCAATGGCTCGTGAACCCATCTACCTGACCAGTGACGGACTCGAGAAAATCAAGGAAGAACTGCGCTACCTCAAAGAGGTAAGGCGCCAGGAAATCAGCGACTACATGGGCTCCGCCATCGCTGACGGCGACATCCGTGAGAGTGCCGCCTATGACGACGCCCGCCAGCAGCAGAGTGCCAACGAGGCCCGCATCGCTGACCTGGAGGAAATCGTCGCGCGTGCAACTGTCGTGGAACGCCAGAAGGGCGGCGAAACCGTCATCACCCTGGGTGCCCACGTGACACTCGAGGCGTCGGACGGCAACGTCAGGAAACTGCGCCTCGTCGGTACGCACGAAGCGGACATCCTGGACAGCAAGATTTCTGATGAAAGCCCCATCGGCCAGCAGCTGGTCGGCCGCCGGGTCGGCGAATCAATCAGCCACGGCAAGCTGACGTACAAGATCACGGAGATTAACTTCCTCTAAGCCGCGACTGCGGTGCTGCGCCCGGTTGTTCTCATTGACAGCGGTAAGATTGGTGCATGCTTCGAGGTGTCCTGTGGCTGTTCGCAGTCACTTTAGTCCTGCTGGTCGCGCTCACGCTGCTTCCGGAGGAATCCCAGGTCATGCCTGATGAACAGGTGCGGCTTCATGACGCCCGGGTGGCCCTGTATCCCCGGGCGGATACCGAGGCAATCTGGTACTTCGGCAGTCCTGAAGTAAGCTATTCGCCGGCTGACGGCACGGCCATGCTCACTGACCTGAGCGATGGCCGTCGCACCGTGGCCGGCAAAACTGATTTCACCCTGCACGCTTCGGCGCTGCTCATTGATGCCAGCGACAACCTGAGCGGCGAACAGCTGACAGTTCACCTGCTGCAGAACGACGAATGCCTGCTGATGCTCGCCCAGGGCGGCGAGGACGTTGTCATCAACCAGGACGAGGGCCTGTTCCTCGTGCCGCTCCTGCACATCGAAGGTGCGGCCTGGGGCAGCGACAACCAGTGGCAGCGGGTACGCGCCAGCTTTGATCTCGAGCAGTTCAGTGCCGGCGGGCCTGGCACGGTGACCGTCAATGAATTCCTGGCCGGTGACGGCCAGAGTGACC
>CAZPLV010000037.1:0-3841 GCA_964587295.1 uncultured bacterium | reverse complement strand
GCGCAACTGCTCATCTACGCCGAAGAGCGGAGCCTGGGTGTCCTGCGTGGCGAAGGCGGCCAGGTGCGCATCGTGCGTCTGGACGAGGACGGCAGCGAACTCGTCATAACCGCGGACGAAGTGCGGGTGCTCACCGACGACGAGAAGCTGTATGCGAGCGGCAATGTCACTGTCGTGGACGGCGACATCACCAGCACCGGTTCCGAGGTGTTCTTTGATGATGCGGCCTCACGCGCAGAAGTGCTTGGCAGTCCGGCCCACTCGGTTGACGCCGCAGGTGGCGTGGAGCTGACGGGCGACAGGCTGGAGCACCGCACCGACCTGGGTGTCGTATCGATTATTGACGCTTCGCAGCCCTCGGAGTTTGACCTGAGTGCGTTCGCCCTGAGCGACGGCGAGCTGGACTGAAGCAGAGGATAAGCGACGTGCGCCCCGCAATGCTTGCGCTCGTGGCGTGCCTGTTGCTCCTCACGGCTGCTGCCCAGGAAGCCCCGGAACCGCTCTGGTTTGATGCGGATTCCGTAGGCGACCCGTTGGGCAGTTTCCGGCTGACACGCAACCAGCGCATAATCCTGGTGCAGCAGTTCGCCCCGCAGGCCGACGGCGGCCAGTTCCGCACCAACGTGCCCAACTGCGAGGACGGTCTGCGCCTGTCGACCGTGTACGCGCCCGCGCCCCACGCCGTAGTGACGGACGTAGCCGAAACCCGCATAATTGCGCCCCTGGTGCTGTCGCGCCGGCCGGAGGTCGAGGGTGATTCAAGCGAGACCCTGACAATGTTCGGAGGTTCTGTCACCCTGAACGACGGCCTGTGCCCGGCGGAGGTGGACCGGTCCGGCCTGGCGGAGGTGTATATCCTGCAGGGCCTGACCATGGTGAGCGGCACTGAGCTGGTCTACGACAACGACACGGGCCTGGCCGACCTGACCGGCCCGGTGCGTCTGCTGCGCGAACCTGAGGACTCAGGACCGCAAATCGTCGCTTCCGCCGAATCACTCGTGTACGACGTTGACACCGAACTGTCCACGCTGAGTGGCGGGGTTGAGATCAGTTCAGGTGAACGGGTGAGCTACGCCGACACGCTGGTTCTGGATGAGGAAGCCGGGCTGGCCACGCTGACGGGCAAACCTGCCCGCAGCATTGAGGGTGAGAACGAAATCAGGGGAGATGTGCTGCTCTATTACCTGGATACCGACGACGTCGTGGTGCAGGGTGCGGTGAGCGGCACGATTGAACTGGAGCTGCGCTGAGGTTCAGCTCTTGGGAATGACTATGACGAGCAGCCCTTGCTGCAGGTGCGCGCTGGTGGCCTCTCCGTCAATTTCAGCGGGCAGGTCGAATTTGCGCTGGAACGGGCCCGTCTGGCGTTCGTTCAGCAGGTAGTCGACCTCGGTGCTGTAGTCGTCACGGATGCCGGCAACCAGCAACTCCTGGCCATCCACGGCGATTTCCAGATTCTCTTCCTTCAGTCCCGGCACTTCCATGATCAGCCGGTAGCTGTCTCCTGTATCGAGCAGGTCAGCACGCGGCTGGGCTTCCTCGTGCTGGTTTGCCAGGAGTTTGTCGATGCGCTCGCGCACTCCCAGCAGCTCCTGTATGTCCATTGCACTGCCTGACCGGTCAAGTTCCATGGCACAGAGTCTACAATCTGCCGGACATCCAGCTGTCGGGCCACCCGACATTTCACCGGCCGCAAGCTGCTAGCCTGCCTGACATGTCAGCAGACATCCCGATGCTCGGCGCCCCGACTGCCTCCGGCAAGTCACGGGCTGCAATCGAACTGGCCCTTGGCCTGAGACCTGATGTTGAGGTCGAAATAGTCACCGCCGATGCCATGCAGGTGTACACGGGCATGGACATCGGTACGGCCAAGCCGTCTGCTGCGGAACAGCAGCTGGTGAACCACCATCTGCTTGACCTGCTCAGTCCCGCCGAGCCGTTCAGCGTTGCAGCCTGGGTGGCTGCTGCCGAGCAGGTGATTGCCCAGATCCTCGAGCGTGGCGCGCTGCCACTCGTCGTGGGCGGAACCGGCTTCTATCTGCGCTCGCTCGCTGAGGGCCTGCCGCTGGTGCCGACTGCTGACAGGGCTCTGCAGGCTCCGATCTGGGCGGAAGTCGAGCATGACGGACTGGGGCCGCTTCTGGCCGAGCTGGCTGAAGCTTCCCCGGCTGACGCGGAACGTGCCGGGCTTAATCCGCGCCGGGTGGTACGTGCCGTCGAGATTCTGCGCTCAACCGGCAGGCCACCGTCCGGCTTTGGCCGGAGCCAACCCGCTTTCAGCTTCAGTCAGGTGGTTCTGCTCCCGACAGCGGCGCAGCTGGCACCCCGCATCGCCCAACGGACGCGTGAAATGTTTGCGTCGGGTCTGGTCGCCGAAGTGCAGGGCCTGCTTGAGCGCTGGCCCGAGCAGCTTACTGCCGTGCAGGCCATTGGCTACAAGGAAATCGTGGCCGAGCTGCACGGTGACAGGGATATGGCGGCGGCCGCTGCGGCTGTGGAGCAGGCAACAGCCCGCTATGCCAAAAGGCAGCTGACCTGGTTCAGGCGTGAGCGGCAGGCGCGGCAACTACCTGGACTTGCTCCGGATTTCATGCCGGAGCTGCGCGCCTGGCTGCTGAGTCTTTCCGGCTGACCCGTCAGTCAGCGCTGGCGACTTCTTCTTTTTCTTCGTCCTGCACGTCGTTCTTGCTGCGGCTGAAAAACGAGCGGATTCTGTTGAGTACTGTTTCGCGCTCGTGGATCTCCTCGCCCATCTCGGCGGCGTAGTCGAGCATGAGCTCCCGGGCGCGTGGCGAAAGTTTCTTCGGTACGTTCACTTTCACGACAACCAGCTGGTCGCCGCTGCCGGCGCCGCGCAGGCGGGGCATGCCCTTGCCGCGCAGCCTGACCACGGTACCGGCCTGGGTACCGGCCGGCAATTCGACTGCCTCCGGACCGTCCATGGTGGGCACCTCAAAGCTGCTGCCCAGCGTCAGTTGCGCCAGACCGACATCAAGCTCATGGATCAGGTCGTCGCCGTCGCGCTGGAACAGTTCATGGCTGCGGACGTTCAGGTACAGGTACAGATCGCCGTTCGGGCCACCGTCCACGCCGGCGTTACCCTGCTGGGGAACGCGCAGGCGTACGCCTGAATCAACGCCGCGGGGCACGTTGACGGTGACCTTGTCGCGTGACTTCATCCGGGCTGAGCCCATGCATTTGCCGCAGGGCACGTCAATTTTCTCGCCAAGCCCATGGCAGGTCGGGCAGGGGCGGGTTGCCATGACGGTACCGAGCAGTGACTGCATCTGGGTGCGTACCTGGCCCATGCCGTCGCAGGTGCCGCATTTGCTGCGGCCACTGCCGGGTTCGGCACGGGAGCCGTCACAGCGGTCACAGGCCAGCATCCGGTCCAGTTCAACTTCAATTTCGGCGCCGGTCCGGGCCTGCTCCAGGCTGACGGTGATGCTGGATTCCAGGTGCTCGCCCTGCTGTCCGCGGGCTGCCTGTCCAGCGAATCCGCCGCCAAAGCCGCCACCACCGAATACTGACTGAAAAATGTCGAATATGTCGCCGTGGAACTGGGCTCCGGCGTCCGAATCACCGTAGCGGTCGTAGCGGTCCCGTTTCTCCGGGTCGCTCAGCACCGCATAGGCTGCGTTGATCTGTTTGAACTGCTCTTCTGCCTGGACGTCACCCGGATTGCGGTCCGGATGGTATTTCATTGCCAGCTTGCGGTATGCAGTCTTGATTTCCCTGCCGTCTGAACTGCGGCTGACTCCGAGAATTTCATAGTGGTCCATGGCCATAAGTCCTCAGCATATTACCCGTTGCCACATGCCGGTGTAGTGCGATGTGAGTG
>CAZPLV010000036.1:0-13243 GCA_964587295.1 uncultured bacterium | reverse complement strand
TTCGGCCCGCAGGCGAGCCTGTTCGGATTCACGCTGGGCGAGTGCCTCGGCGATTGCCGTCTTGCCCACGCCGGGTTCACCGATGAGAACCGGATTGTTCTTGGTCCGGCGCATCAGGATCTGGATTACCCGCCTGATTTCCGCATCACGGCCGATGACCGGGTCAAGCTTGCCGTCGCGGGCCCGCTGGGTCAGGTCAGTGCCGTACTTGTCGAGTGCCTCGAAGCTCTGGTCGGCCGAACGGGTATCGACCGTGCCGCCCTTGCGGATTGCCTGGGCGGCTTCCCTCAGCGCATCCGGCTCCGGCAGCGTGCCACCAAATGTGCCCTTTTCCTGCGCGGCAACGGAGATGAACAGCACGTCAGCTGACACGTAGCTGTCGCCCCATTCACTGGCGAGTTTCTCTGCCTCCTGAATGGCGCTGTTGAGGCCGCTGCTCAGGTACTGCCCACCCGGGTTGCTGACTTTGGGGAGTGCGCCGACGGCACTCTGCAGTGCTGCCAGCAGCTGCACCGGCTGGCCTCCGGCCCGCTCCACCAGCCTTGCGGCCGGGCCGGTCGGCTCAGCGAGCAGGCCTGAGAGCACGTGGGCACCCTCAAGCTGCTGATTCTGGTTTGTCTGGGCTAGCTGCTGGGCTGAGGCCAGGGCAGCGAGCGCAGTTTCGGTAAATCGCTCCTGGTTCATAAGTCATATTATGATTCTTGAGTCTGGTCATGTCAAGTTTGCTGAGGAATCAGGTCGGCGCCTGCCCGGACAAGCGACACAGCAGTACACTGTTGCCATGCAAGCAAAACATCTGGCTGTGCTGACCAGCGGTGGTGACGCACCGGGAATGAATGCCGCTATCCGCGCTGTCGTACGGACGGCCATCCACGACGGAATGAGAGCGTCATTCGTCTACCGCGGCTTCCAGGGTCTCATGGAAGGCGAAATCGAGGAAATCGGCCCGCGTGCAGTGGCCAATATCATCCAGCACGGCGGCACCATACTCCGCACTGCCCGTTCGGACGGTTTCAGGACCGAGGCCGGCCGCGCAACAGCCGCTGAGCAGCTGCGGGAACATGGCATTGACTCGCTGGTGGTCATCGGCGGCGACGGCTCACTGCGCGGCGCCAGTCTGCTTCATCACGAACAGGGCATCCGGGTCATCGGCCTGCCGGGCACCATCGACAACGACATTTTCGGCACGGACGTGACCGTCGGCTTCAACACCGCCATGAACATTGCGGTCGAAGCGATTGACCGGTTGCGCGACACGGCTGCCAGCCATGACAGGCTCTTCCTGGTGGAGGTGATGGGCCGCCACTCGGGCCATATTGCCCTGAACGTCGGCCTGGCAGTCGGAGCCGAGGCGATCCTCATTCCCGAACTGCAGCCCAGTGTCCATGAGGTCGCTGACGCCCTGGTCGCCGCAGCCGAGAGGGGCAAGGCCAGCAGCATCGTTGTCGTTGCCGAAGGGGCATTTCCCGAAGGCAGCCTGGCCCTGGAAAAGCAGATTGTCGAGATATCGCACCAGGAAGTTCGCACCAGCATCCTGGGGCACATGCAGCGTGGCGGCTCCCCGACCACGCGTGACCGGGTGCTGGCTTCACGGCTGGGCTTTGTGGCCGTGCGCCGTCTTCAGGACGGAGCGACCGACGCAATGGTCGGTGTCGACCGGCGCGGAACGACACTTATCCCGCTGACCGACGTACTCAACAAGCAGAAGGACATCGACTGGCAACTGCTCGAGATTGCCAGGGTACTGGCAATCTGAACCATGCGGGTCAGTCCGCCAGACTGACCCGCACGAACCGGTCCTTGCCGCGCTTCAGCACGACGGGACGGGCTGACAGATCCACCTGCTGCTGCGGATCGGTGATGACCTGGCCGTCAAGCTGCAGGCCCCGGTTCTGCACCAGCCGCTTGGCCTCACCATTCGACGCGGTGAGGCCTGCCAGTGTGGCGAGGCGGGTGGCAGCCACGCTGCCTTCCCGGGTGTCTGAAGCGGCGATGGTCACTTCAGCCATGGAATCTGGAACCGCGCCCCCGGCAATGCTGTCATAACGCTGTTCGGCCGCCGCGATGGCGTCCTCGCCGTGGTAGAGGCGGACGAGTTCACGTGCGTACACGCGGTGCGCACCGACCGGGTCGGAAGCGAGCTGGCTGCTGAGCGCTTCCTCATCGAGATCAGTCGTCAGCCGGACGTAGTCGCCCAGCTGAGCATCCTGCACCTGCATGGCCTTGCGGAAGATGCTATCCGCCGCCTCACTGATGCCGATGTAATTGTTCAGCGACTTCGACATCTTCTCGACCCCGTCCGTCCCGACGAGCAGCGGCACTGTCAGCGCCACCTGGGGCGGAAGGCCGTAAGCGCGCTGTACGTCACGGCCCACCAGCAGGTTGAACAGCTGGTCCGTGCCGCCAAGCTCCACGTCAGCCCTTATCTCCACACTGTCGTAGGCCTGGGCCAGCGGATAGAGGAACTCGTGCACGCTGATGGGCACGCCACTCGCGTAACGGTTCGTGAAGTCGTCGCGTTCAAGCATGCGCGCCACCGTGTAGGTGGAGGCAAGCCGGATCAGTTCCGCGAAACCCAACGGTTCGAGCCATTCTGAGTTGTGCCGTATCTCAAGCCGGTCCGGATCTGAATCAAGGATCAGTGCGGCCTGCTCCAGGTAGGTCTGGCCGTTGCGGCGTGTCTGTTCCAGCGTGAGCACCGGCCGGGTCTTCGAGCGGCCGGACGGATCGCCGATCATCGCTGTGAAATCCCCGATTATGAGAACGACCTTGTGACCAAGGTCCTGGAACTGCCTGAGCTTTCGCAGTACCACTGAATGACCGATATGCAGGTCCGTACTGGACGGATCGACACCAAGTTTCGCGCGCAGCTGCCTGCCCTCACGGGCTGCGCTCTCCAGCTTGGCGCGGAGTTCGCCATCAGGTTCAATCTGTGCGGTTCCCCTGCTCAACAGTTTCAGGCTCTCGTCAAAGTTCATAACAGCCGCCAATATAACCGGTCTGCGCGCACTGACCGGCCTTCTGGTAGCATCTTCAGGATGAAAGCACCCAGCTGCGCATTCGTGATTCTGGGCGTGACCGGCGACCTGGCAAACCGCAAACTCATTCCTGCCCTCTATGAACTGCACCGGCAGGGTGAACTCGCGGCCGACACCAGAATCATCGGCTACGCCCGCAGCAACCTTGATGATGAGGCCCTCAGGAAGCAGCTGCGCGGGACACTCCAGGAGTACGTCCCTGATTTCAATGACGCCGTCTGGGACGCACTGGCCAGCCGTATCAGCTATCTCCGCGGCGGTTACGACAATCCGGACAGCTTCCGGGATCTGGCCGCCACACTCGCTGACCTGAAACTCGACCGCCACGTTTTCTATACCTCCACCCCGCCGTCAACGTACGGCGGCATAATCAGGGGCCTCAGCAGCGCCGGCCTGAACGAACCCCCGGAGGGCGGCTGGAGCCGCATAGTCATCGAGAAGCCGTTCGGCACCGATCTGGACAGCGCCCGCGAACTGAACCGGATACTGTCCGAAAGTTTCAGCGAAGAGCAGATTTACCGGATTGACCATTACCTGGGCAAGGAAACCGCCCAGAACATAGCCGCGTTGCGGTTTGCCAATGCCCTGTTCGAACCGACCTGGAACAACCGCTACATCGACCACATCCAGGTGACGATGGAGGAAACCGTCGGCATGGAAGGACGCGGCAGCTTCTACGAGGAAGCCGGCGTGCTCAGGGACGTGTTCCAGAATCACCTGCTGCAGCTGGTTGCCCTCATAGCCATGGAGCCGCCGGCCCGTTACGACGCCCGCAGCGTGCGCAACGAGAAGGTGAAGGTATTCGAGGCACTGACCTGCGTGAAACCGGAACGCGCCGTCTTCGGCCAGTACACGGCCGCGAACGGCAAGGTGGGCTATCTGCAGGAACCGGGTGTCCGGCCCGATTCGAAGCAGGCCACCTACGCCGCAGTCGAGCTGGCGGTCTCCAACTGGCGCTGGCAGGGAGTCCCCTTCTTCGTGCGCAGCGGCAAGGCACTGGCCGGCAAGGCCACTGAGGTCGTCCTGCAGTACAAGGTTCCGCCCCACGTGCCGTTCGCGGACAGTGAGGAACTCAAGGCCGACAGGCTGGTGCTGCGCATCTCCCCTGACGAGGGCATCAGCATCCTCTTCAACGTGAAGAAGCCGGGCCAGGACATCCGCATGGACCGGGCGCGGCTTGATTTCAGCTATTCACGCGAATTCAGCGTGCCAAACCCGGACGCCTATGAAACTCTGCTTCTTGATGTGATGCAGGGTGACGCGACCCTGTTCATGCGCTCGGACGAGGTTGAGGCCCAGTGGCACATCGTGGACCCCCTGCTCCAGTCCGCGGAGCGCGCCGAACGGCCAGCCGGTTACGAGGCAGGTTCGACAGGCCCGGACGAGGCCTACGCACTGCTGGAGGACCAGGGCCGCTACTGGCACAGACCGGGAGGCTGACGGACAGTGAACCGCAACATATCGATACTCGGCATTCCGATGGACCTGGGTGCGGGCCGCCGCGGAACCGACATGGGTCCCAGTGCGCTGAGGCTGGCGCAGCTCGGTCCGGCTCTGGAGCGGCTCGGGTACACCGTCACCGATCTCGGCAACGTGGCAGTGTCTCAGGCCGAAGCCGGTGAGAGAACCAGGCCGGGAAGCAGTTCCGCACGTTTCCTCGATCAGATAATCGAGGCCTGCACGCTTGCCTACCAGGAGCTGACCCGGCTTGAGGAAGGCACCATTGCGCTCACCATCGGCGGCGACCATTCCCTGGCCATGGCCACCGTGCCCGCAGCTTTCCGGGGACCGGCCCGCTGCAGTGCGGTCGTCTGGATTGACGCCCATGCCGACCTGAACACGCCCGCGGGTTCACCCAGCGGTAACGTCCACGGCATGCCCGTAGCGCAGCTGCTCGGTCTGCCGGAGCATGGTGCCGACGGAATCTGGGGTGGCGGCAGACTGCTGCAGCCCGAACAGCTGGTCTACATCGGCCTGCGCAGCGTTGATCCACCAGAACGGGAGGTCATCACGGAGCTGGGCATCAAGGCCTTCAGCATGTCTGAAATTGACCGGCTGGGCATGGCCCGCGTATTCGAGGAGACCCGGGAATACCTGGAGCCTTTTGCCAGCTGGCATGTTTCGCTGGACGCCGACGCTGTTGATCCCCTGCATGCGCCGGGCGTGGGCACCCCGGTTCCGGGCGGCCTCACCTACCGCGAGGCGCACCTGCTCATGGAGTCACTGGCTGCACACGGGCGGGTGGCGAGCGTGGACCTGGTCGAGGTCAACCCTATCCTGGACTCACGCAATCAGACTGCCGAGACCATGAAAGGGCTCGCACTCAGTCTGCTGGGCAAACGCATTCTCTAAAGGGCAGTCTGTAACTGTGCGTTGCTGATGGCGCTTCTGAGCTGAGGAAGGAACGCGGAGGTTGCCTGGCGGCCGGCCTTGATTGCGGCGGCAGCCTTGCCGAACTGCAGCCAGCTGATCGGCGGTTCGGTGTGCATTTCCAGCGACCCGGCCTCAGGAGCGGCCAGCTGCATGCTCCTGGCACCCACCGCCAGCGCCTTGCTGAGTCCCGCAATGGCACCGGTCCGGCTGCCGGCCATCACACTCCTGCAGATCCGTGCACCCAGGCGGGAGTGAGCTGCGCGCCTGACCATGTGCGGCGCTGCAGCAGTACGCGTGGTCAGACCGGCACCAACCCCGATCCGCAGGTCAAGATTCAGGTCGGCCAGCGCATCCACCGGAACCGAGGCACCAAGACCACCATCAGCCAGGCGCCGGCCTGACAGCACCACAGGGGCAAAAATTGCCGGCAGTGAAGCAGACGCACGCAGTGCCGGAGCAAGCGGACCGCTGTCGAGCACCACCCGCTCACCTGAGTCAACGTCCGTGGCGACTACCCGCAGGGGCACCTTAAGGTCCTCAAAGTGCCGGCCATCAACCATCAGTTCAAAATATTCCTCAAGCCGCCGGCCCTCAAAAAGGGCCCCCTTGTGCAGTCCGAAGTCCGGAATCGTACGCAGCAGGTTCCTGCCTCTGGTGTTCAGGGCCGTCTGCTCCAGCTCGGACATGCTGAGACCTGCGGCATACAGCGCCGCAACCAGCGCACCGAAACTGGTGCCTGCCAGCATGCTGGGCTCCAGCTCGTGCTCAAGCAGCACCTGCAGCACTCCGATATGAGCGTAGCCGCGGGCACTGCCGCCGCCGAGTGCAACTCCGAACCTGATTTTCCGAGGATCGGCTCCGGCCGATTCAACAGCATTCATCCGTCAGTCACTATATGTCAACGCGTCTGAGAAACGTGCCAGCCGGACACAAACGCGCTAAGTTGTTGCTGTGCAGGTGCCGACTGACCGCAGCAGTGAACCGCAAAGAAACGGCAGCCGGACCGCATTGCTGGTCGCCGTTGCCGTGCTGGGCACGCTCTTTGTGCTCCTGGCCTGGCCGCTGAGAACCACCGCGCAGCGCTACGGCGTCGATTACCTGCAGGCAAGCCGGATAGCAACCGTCAACCTGCTCAAGGGGCCGGTCCGTGTCGGCCTTCAGATAGGTCATCTTGACGCCCGGGACCATCCGGAAGAGCACCGTGACCTGCGCTGGAACTTCGGGGGTCATGCCGCGGGTGTGAACGAAGTGGACATCAACGAGGCGGTTGCCGGTCGGGTAAAAACCCTGCTGGAGGATGCCGGAGTGCAGGTGGAACTTCTGCCCGCAAGCATCCCGCCCTTCTACTCTGCCGATGCGGTCATTTCGCTGCATGCCGACAGCGTTGACAACAGCAGCCGCAACGGCTACAAGAGCGCCTATTTCGAACCCGCCCGCAACAGCCTGGACGCCCTGCTCAAGGAGCACATGGACAGGATTTACCTGGCGGGCTCCGGCCTGGCGGATGATTCAGCCAATACAAGCAGCAGCATGTACCGCTATTACGCGTTCAATCCAGCCTACCGGCACCGGGTGCATACGGGCAGCCCGGCCCTTCTGGTCGAGATGGGCTACATCAGCAACAGCAGGGATCTGGCCTTTCTGCAGCAGGCGCAGCGGCCGGCCGAACTGATTGCGGCAGGAGTTATCGCGTTCCTGACTGACATTCAGCGCCTGCCGCCGGGCGGCCACTGATACCTGAATTCCATGTGCGCGGTGGTAGCATCCGCTCATGTACAGAGCTGTTCTGATGCTGAGTCTCACCCTCATTCTGGTTGCCTGCCGGCCACCTGACCAGGGCGGCGCAGCTGTTGGCAGGACGCCGGGCGATATCGAAGGGCGCATCGTGCTGCCCGAAGTTCCCGCTGCGGGTCCCGCAGTAATCACCGTGGAGCTGTCCGGACCGGCAGGACCGGTCACCGGCGCAACCGTCACCGTCACCGGAGACATGACCCATGCCGGCATGGTCCCGGTCATCAGCGAAACGTTTGCGGCAGAGCCGGGCGTTTATGAAACCAGCGGCTTCACCTTCAGCATGGGTGGCGACTGGTTCGTGCTGGCTGAGGTTGAACTCGTTGACGGCAGAACCTTTGAGCTGGCGCCCGTGACCACTTCCGTAAGAAGCAACTGACGATGGCAAGGGATGACAACGTCCGGCTGAGCCTTCCGCTTGCGGACGGAACGGTGGTGACTCCCGGCGCCGGCCGCAACTACCCGCAGCAGCCCAGGCGGTTTGACCTGATCGGCAGGCTCGGCCTGCGCCGCTTCTTCCGCTGGAAATACGCGCGCCTTGTGTTCCAGCTTCCGTTGCTGATTCTGGCGGTGATCATGCTGGTCGACGGCTTCACTGGCCGGCAGCTCGCCCCACGCAACATGGCAACGACAGCAACCTGGCTTCACTGGCGCGGACTCGTCGTGCTGGCCCTGGCGCTGGTCGGCAATGCCTTCTGCGCCGCCTGCCCGCTCATGCTCACACGTGGCACCAGCCGCTTCCTGCGGCGCGTGCTGCCGGAGGGCCTGCAGCTGAGGTGGCCGCGCGCCCTGCACAACAAATACACGGTCATAGCGCTGATGGCCCTTTTCTTCTTCAGTTATGAACTGTTCGACCTGTGGGCCAGCCCCTGGCTGACGGCCTGGCTCATAGTCGGCTACTTCGGCGCGGCACTCGTGATTGACACGTTCTTCCCCGCCGGCACCTTCTGCCGCTATGTCTGTCCGCTGGGCAACTTCAACTTCGTGTTGTCCCAGACGTCACCGACCCAGATCGTGGCACTGAACACCGATATCTGTGCCGCCTGCGAGCACAAGCCGTGCCTGCACGGCCGGGAAACGTACACCAGTGAGGCACAGGCCAGTGGTCATGCTGCCTTCATACCGCTCACTGACATAACCAACCCCAACGGCCAGGGCTTCTTCCCCGGCTGTGAGACAGGCCTGTTCGCCCCGACCATACAGTCCAACATGGACTGCACCAACTGCTTCAACTGCCTGCGCGCCTGCCCTTATGACAACGTCGGCCTGGGAGTGCGCTCACCCGCGCGGGAAACGACCCGCGACGCCTGGCTCAGGCGCGGCCGCTTCCCGGTCATGCTGCTGGCCGTCTGCCTGTCTGCCTGGGGCCTGCTGAACGCCGCCGCGATGGTGGCACCGTTCTTCGGGTTCATGGACCGTGTGGCCGCGTTCCTCAACACCCAGAGCGAGGCACTGCTGTTCGGACTGCTGTTCAGCCTGACCGCGCTCATTGGCTTCCTGGCCACCACGCTCGTTGGCGTTGTCGCTGACTTCGCCGGGGGCCAGCGGGAATTCAGGCCCATCCGTTCATTCCTGCGCTGGGGCTACGTTGTCACCGTTCTGGGGATAGGCTTCTGGTTTGCCCATTACCTGTTCCACTTCCTTACCGGGGCACTCCAGATAATTCCGGTGTTCCAGAACTTCCTGCAGCTCCAGGGCTTCCGCACCTCCCCTGACTGGGGCCTGGCCCAGCTCGTGCCGACCCGTTACCTGTTCACCATCACAGCTGCCGTCACCAGCCTCTACTCGCTGCTGGCCATCTACATAGGCATCCGCATCGCCATCCGGGATTTCGGCCGCCGGGGCGTACTGGCCATGTGGCCCGTTCTGCTCTTCGTCCTTGCGTTCGCGGTCTTTGCCGTCTGGCTGCTGGGCCAGCCGATGGAGATGCGCGGCACCCTGCTCCAGCCGCTGGCGGACTGAGGGCCTTTCAATCATGCTCCCTGTTAATATTCAGAATGTGAACCGCCTGCCGAGAACCACCTTCACAACACTGCTTCTGCTGTGCCTGGGCACCGTGCTCGCTCACGCCACACTGGTCTTCGGCGAGCTGACCACCCCGGAGGACAACCCCGATGCGGCAGCCGGCTTCACGCTGCAGCTGCACATGATGGACCCGGTTCGCACTCCCATCGAAGATGCGACCGTAGCCGCAGAATTCCGGCTGCTGACCGATGAGGAGCTCGAAGCCCTCGAGGCTGAACCGGGCTCTGCTGACGAAGGCCCCGCCGAGGGCGTCCAGGCTGAGGAACTGGAACTGCCGCAAGGAGACTGGCACGTGTACGTGCTGGAGGAATCAGGCCCGGGTGGCAACTATTCGGCACGCATCCAGCTGCCTGCTGCCGGCGTGTACCAGCTGATCATGCGCGATACGACCTATCCGCAGGAAGACGCTGTCGCGGATCTGACAATACGTTTTGACGGCGAGACGGCGTTCGATACCGCCCTGTTCATCTTTCCTCCGACTGACATAGGCGCGGCCAGCCTCGGAACGTGGCTGCTCTGGCTGGTGGCCATACCGGTACTGGCCGGGGTGATTGTGACGGTTGCCGTCATGGCCCGCAAGCCCGAGGATGGCAAGGACACCGGTGATAAGCGCTGAACCTGCTGGACCAGACCTCCGGCACGCTGATAAATACGGCCACCGTACTGCTGGGCAGTGGCCTGGGCCTGCTTCTGCGCGGCCGGCTGCCCGACCGGGTCATAGCCACCGTCATGCAGGCAATCGGCCTCGTCACACTGCTCATCGGTGTGATCAACGCGCTCGACCTCACGAAAGTCGCGGAACCACCCGGCCTCATCCTCGGCCTGATCGCACTGGCGCTAGGTGGTGCACTCGGCGAGTGGTGGCGCCTGGACGAACGGCTGGAAGGCGTGGGCGAACGGCTCAGGAAGCGCTTCCGCGGCCAGGGTCGCTTCACCGAGGGCTTCGTGGCGGCCAGCCTCCTGTTCTGCATCGGACCGCTCACGCTTGTCGGCTCCATTCAGAATGGCCTGGTGGGCGACAATTCATTCCTGTTGCTGAAATCCGCTCTTGACGGCTTTTCCGCAATTGGCCTTGCGGCCACCTTCGGTTTCGGCGTCATGTTTTCCGCTGTCATCGTCTTCGTCTATCAGGGCGGGCTCTCACTCGGCGCCGGCCTGTTCACGGGATTCATTCCGGATCCGTACACCGACCCCAACGTGCTGCTCGTCAATGGCGTCGGCGGTCTGATGATCATCGGCCTGGGCATCACGCTCCTGCAGATCAGGAAAATCCACAACGCCAGCCTGCTGCCCGCACTGCTGCTGGTGGTGCTGCTCTACCAAGGCTACCTGCTGATAAGCCGTTTCAGCTGATATCCTCAGGGCATGAAGCTGACGAATGAGGAAATCCTCAGACTCGGAACCCTCTCACGCATTGACCTGCGTGAAGCAGACCTGGATGAACTGCGGGCAGACCTGAACCGGATTCTGGACTTTGCCGCCGTGCTTGCCGAAGTCCCAGAGGATGCCGGCGAATACGGCCTTGACTGGGGCGGCAGCGTGCTGCGGCCCGATGAGGTTGTCGCGCCGCTTCAGCAGGCCAGGGCGCTGGAACTCGCCCCGGCCACACTGGATGGATTCATCAGGGTGCCCCGCACCGTCGACGGCTGACTCAGTCCATCACGTCCGCACCGAACCAGGGTCTCAGCACCTCGGGTACGGTCACTGTTCCGTCTTCGTTCTGATATGTCTCAAGCACTGCCGCGATCACCCGTGGAAAGCCGAAGGCACTGCCGTTGAGGGTGTGCACGCTCTCAGGGCGACCTGAGCCCTGCTTGCCGCCCTCACGCGCACGCGTCTGCAGTCTGCGTGACTGGAAGTCCGTGATGTTGGAGATGCTGGACACCTCCAGCCAGCGTTCCTGACCCGGGCTCCACGCCTCGAGGTCAAACTTGCGTGACTGGGTGAAGCCGAGATCCGCGCTGCACATCTCCAGCCGGCGGAAACGCAGGCCCAGCCTGACCAGCAGGCCCTCAGCCACAGCCGTCATCTGTTCGTGCAGCTCCCGGCTCTCCTCCGGAGCGCAGAAAGCAACCATCTCCACCTTGTCGAACTGGTGCAACCGGTTCAGACCGCGCACGTCACGGCCGTGACTGCCCGCCTCGCGCCTGAAGCAGGGAGTGAAGGCCGTGTAGCGCAGCGGCAACTGGGCGCTGTCCAGTATTTCCTCACGGTGCAGGTTCACGAGGGCGACCTCGCTGGTCGGCACGAGGAAGTGCTTGCCGTCAACCATGTACATCTGGCCTTCCTTGTCAGGAAGCATGCCGGCACCCAGTGCGGCGGCCTCGCTGGCCAGCAGCGGCGGCATCACCTCGATGAAATCATTGTCCGCCAGTTCGCTGAGCAGCCAGTCACGCAGGGCACGGACGAGCCTGGCGCCCTGTCCCCTGAACACCGGGAATCCTGCACCGACGAGTTTGACACCTGCCTCCAGGTCAACCCAGTCACTGAAGGAGGGCAGCTCCCAGTGCGGCCGGGCAGCAAAAGCGAACTCCTTCACGGCACCATGCTCGGCAGCCACCACATTGTCGTGTTCGCTCTCGCCGTAAGGCACCGTTTCTTCCGGCAGGTTCGGCAGCTCCAGCAGCAGTTCCTGCACCTGTGCACCCAGCGTCCGGCTGCGCTCCTCGAGCTGACGGACTTCACGGGCCAGATCAGCCATCTCGGCCATGGGTTCGCTGGCGTCACTGCCGGTGCGCTTGAGCTCCCCTATCCGGCGGCTCACAGAGTTGCGCCGTGCCTGGCGCTCCTCGAGGTCACGGCGCAGCAGCCGCTCCTCCTCATCTGCCAGCAGCAGCTGATCCAGGGCGGCAAGCGCCTCGGGCATCTGTTTGGCCCTTATACCTTCCCGGACACTCCCGGGGTTTTCGCGAACATAGCGGATGTCGAGCATGCCTTCAGTGTAATGCCGCGGCCGCCGTCAGGCCAGCACTGGCATTGTTCACAGCGCGGAAGAGCCGGTTCGGCTACAATTCACGCATGAATGAACACAGCGGTCGTGGCGTACGCATCGCCGATATGCTCCGGCAGATGGTGGCACAGCGTGCATCAGACATTCACCTGCAGGCGGGAGCCGCGCCGCACATGCGCATCGACGGGTCCCTCGTTCCTTTCGAGGGTGTCCCCACCCTGATTCCGGCCCAGACGGAGCAGATTGCCCTGGCGATGATGACGGAATCGCAGCGGCAGCTGTTCATGCACCGGCACGAACTTGATTTTGCCTTCACGATTCCGGAAGTCGCCCGTTTCCGCTGCAACGTCTTCAAGCAGCGTTCCAGCGTGGGAATAGTCATGCGGGTGGTTCAGGACACGGTGCCCAGCTTCGAAACGCTCGGACTGCCCTCCCAGGTTCTTGAGGACCTCGCTGCGCAGCCGCGCGGCCTCGTGCTGGTCACGGGACCGACCGGCTCAGGCAAGTCAACCACCCTGGCCGCAATGGTCGACCACATCAACCGCAAGTACCCCCGCAACATCATCACTGTCGAGGATCCCATCGAGATCCTTCACAAGAACCAGCGCTCCCTGGTCATCCAGCGGGAAGTGGGGCTCGATACTGCCGACTTCACCGACGCGGTCAAGTACGCCATGCGCCAGGACCCGGACGTGATCATGGTCGGCGAGATGCGTGACAAGGACACGGTCGAGGCTGCACTCACGGCGGCGCAGACCGGTCACCTGGTACTGTCCACACTGCACACGCTGGATGCCGTGCGCACCGTGAACCGGATCATCGACTTCTTCCCGCCTCACGAGCGCGACCAGATCCGCATTCTGCTGGCTGAATCGCTGCTGGGCATTCTGAGCCAGCGGCTGCTGCCGCGTGCCGACGGCCCAGGCCGCATCCTGGCGCTTGAAGTGCTGGTGAACACTCCGCTCATCCGGGATTACATCAAGGATTCGGACAAGACGCCACTCATCAAGGAAGCCCTCGAGGACGACAACATCCGCGGCATGCAGACGTTCGACCAGCACCTGGT
>CAZPLV010000035.1:0-13544 GCA_964587295.1 uncultured bacterium | reverse complement strand
TGATCGTGTGCGCCAGCATGAACAGGCGCAGGTAGTCCGGGCCGCCGGCCTTGGCATTGTCACCCGAGAGGCGGAAGCCGCCGAACGGCTGCACGCCGACCAGTGCACCGGTAATCTTGCGGTTGATGTATAAGTTGCCGACTTCAAGTTCACGGCGGGCACGGTTGAGGCGCTCTGCACTGCGGCTGCAGATGCCGCCGGTCAGTGCGTAGTCAGTGCCGTTGAACAGTTCAACTGCGTGGTCGAAGTCCCGGGCGCGCTGCACAGCCAGAACGGGTCCGAAGATTTCTTCCTGGGTGATGGTTGCATCCGGGCCGACGTTGTCAAAGATGGTCGGCTGAATGTACCAGCCGTTGCCTTCAGCAGCTTCACCGCCCAGGACCAGTTCCGACTCCTGCCTGCCCTTTTCGATGTAGCCGAGGATGCTGTCGTACTGGCGCTCACTGATCACGGCGCCGACGCTGGCGTTGCTGCTGGCGTGGCCGACCTTCAGCTGCTTCGCACGTTCGACAATCCTGGCCATAAGCTCATCGTGGATTTCCGGCACGGTGATCAGGCGGCTTGCTGCCGAGCACTTCTGGCCGTTGAAGCCGAATGCACTTGCCACGGCAGCGTCCGCAGCGACATCGAGGTCAGCGGTCTCGTCCACGATCAGTGCGTCCTTGCCGCCCATTTCCGCATAAACCTTGCGGAGGAAATTCTGGCCGGGCTGCATCTGTACGGCACGCTGGTGAATGCGGATGCCGGTGGCTACCGAACCGGTGAAATTGATGAAGCGGGTGCGGATATTGTCCACCAGAGCGTCACCCAGCTCTGCGTCAGTTCCGCTGAGCAGGTTGAGCACGCCGGGCGGGAAGCCGGCTTCAGCCACGCACTCCATGAACTTTCCGGCGATGAGCGGCGTGTTCGGCGACGGTTTGATGATCATCGTGTTGCCGACCACTGCAGGTCCGACAGCGGTGCCCACCATGATTGCCAGCGGGAAGTTCCAGGGCGGGATGGCCACGCCTGTGCCAATCGGCTTCAGGTAAGTGGTGTTTTCCTCGCCGGGCAGGGCAGAGGCGAGCAGCGGTCCGTCGAGCTTCAGTGCTTCACGCGCGTAGTACTCCACAAAGTCGATTGCTTCGGCCACGTCACCATCGGCCTCGGCCCAGTTCTTGCCGGCCTCGTAGGTGAGCCAGGCGGCAAGCTCGAACTTGCGGCGCTTCATGACAGCGGACAGGCGCATCAGGGCCCGGGAGCGGTCCTCCATGCTGAAGGCTGACCACACCTTGAACGCTTCAGCTGCCGCATCGAATGCCTTCTCAATTTCGGCACTGCCTGCGGCAGCAGCGCGGCCCAGCACCACGTCCTTGTTGCCGGGGTCGATACTTTCGATCCAGTTGCCGGTGGTCACGTTCTTGCCACCGATGACCAGGGGTGAATCCCAGCCAAACTCTTTCTCCACGGACCCGAGGGCTGCACGGTATTCCTGTGCGGTGGCCTCATCAGTGAAATCACTGAACGGTTCGTTGCGGTACTCTTCAAAAAGCATGTTTGCTCCCTTCAGCCGAACAGACCCTTGACGACAACTCCCAGGTTGGCGGGTCGTTCGGCCAGACGACGGCTGAAGTAACCGTACCAGTCATGGCCATACGGCACGTAAATGCGTACGGGGTGGTTCTCACGCACCAGGCGTGACTGCAGCTTCGTCTTGATTCCATACAGCATCTGGACCTCGTGCCCGCCGGCCGTGCCGGCTGCAGTAATGCGTTCCAGGCTCTCGCTGATGAGGCGCTCGTCGTGCGTGGCGATCGCCACATGCATACCGGCTTCAAGCGCGACGTCCAGCATATCCAGAAAGCGCTCGTGGATGGTGGCCGAATCCTGCCAGGCCACAGTGGCCGGTTCCCTGTACGCACCCTTGACGAGCCGCACCCGTACGCCGGGATGGTCAGCCGCGATGGCCCGGATGTCAGCGGGCGTGCGGTGCAGGTAACTCTGGAGAACCGTACTGACGTTGCTGAAGCCCTGCTGCCGAAGTTCCCCGAACAGGTCAAGAGTCGCCTGGGTATACGGATGGTTCTCCATGTCAAGGCAAAGATGGGCCCCCGCCCTGGCAGCACGGGCGGCGATGGCCGCTGCATTGCCGAGGGCCAGGTCATAGTCGATGCCCAGGCCCAGCTGTGTCGGTTTCACACTCATGTGCCGGTCCAGGTCGGAATCCGCCAGGGCGTCCATCGTCAGCAGGATTGCCTGCACGATGTCAGCCACATCCTCACGGGAGTCGACGAACTCCCCGAGCAGGTCCAGGATGCTCATGAAGCCCTGTTCCCGGAGGCTGGCCAGCACCCGCATGGCCTGCCTCAGGTCCTCACCGGCGACGAAGCGACCCACACCGAACCGGAAGCCATGGCGCCTCACCCAGCGTTCAATCGAACCGGCTCCGGTGATGCCCAGGATGCTGCGTCTGTAGAGATTTACCAACAGTACTTTCTCCCCCGGTGCAGATGTGCGACCGTCTGTATCATAACGCGCGCTGCAGGCGGTTTAAGTTGCGTGCTGAAGGGCGTCCGGCCACCTGTGTATGACTTCGCATAGGCGCCGGCTCAGGCAGTTGCTACGCTTTGACTGCAGCAGGACAGCGGTCCTGTTGCGGGCTTGGGGGAGCTCGGTTATGAACCGTCAGGGACGGCAGTACGGAATGAGGCGGATGAATTGAAGTTGTTCCTCATCAGACACGGGGATACCGACTGGCAGCAGGTCGAATCACGGGGCGTGAGTGGCTGGGCTAAGTCGTTTGCACCACTCTCGGACCTCGGGCGGCTGCAGATTGACACCATTGCGAGTGACTACCGGCTTCAGGAAGCCAGCGGCATCCTCTGCAGTTCCTACGCCAGGGCGCTTGAATCAGCCGCCCGGTTGAGCCGGGAGCTGAACAAACCGCTCTACGTTGAATACGACCTGCATGAATGGCTGCCGCAGAAAGATCCGCTGGGAACCGTCGACCCGCAGTTGCTGAGTCGGGCCAATGAAGAACTGCGCCGTGAAATGGACGTGGGTCCGCAGGGCGAGCAGGTCCCGTGGGAGCGGCTTTCCGAAGTGCGGGAGCGGGTGCTGCGGGTGTTCCGGCGTTATGGGCATCTGGACAGCCTCATTGTCGTTTCCCACGCCGTCGTCATGAGTGCCCTGACGTCCCAGGCCCGCCAGGTTGATCATGCGGAAATCATTGAGTTCGAGCTTGATCTCAATGAGCCTTCAGTCCGGCAGGACAACGCACGACCGGAGCGTATGCCCAGTCACTGAGCCACTGTAGAATCGGTTCCATGAACCGACCCATGGCTGTGCCCCATCCAGTGTCACTCAGTGGCAGTCGGGTGACGCTTGAACCGTTTGAAGCCAGCCACAGCGCAGATTTGCTCGCTATCGGCCAGGCAGCTCCGCAGGAGTTTGCACTGACGTCAACACCGCTGACTCAGGAAGAGGCTGATGCATACTTCGGTAAGGTGCTCAGGCAGCGCGCAGAAGGCTTTGCGTATCCGTTCACCATCAGACTCGCGTCCAGTGGTGAGATCATCGGCATGAGCCGCTTCAGTAATCTGGATTTCCACCACCGCAACACACAGCTTGGTTACACCTGGTTCAGGCCGGATCAGTACGGCACTGCCACCAATGTTGAGAGCAAGCTGCTGATGCTCGGTTTCGCGTTTGAGGAACTGAAGCTCTACCGGGTATCCATCCGCACCGATGTGAACAACGAGCGTTCACGCCGTGCGGTTCTGGCCCTGGGGGCAACGGAGGAAGGCACGCTGCGCCGTCACATGGTCACCCGGGATGGCCGGGTCCGGGATACGGTTGTCTTCTCGCTGACTGACCTTGACTGGCCTGCAGCGAAGGAACGCATCGCCGCCCGTGTTGCAGACCGGTTGGCTGCGCGCGTCTAGCGGATTTCGTGCAGGATTTCCGCCAGGCCGTCCGGATCGGTTATCACGATCTCACGGGTTCTGGTCTGGATCACATTCTCGTTCTCGAGAGTCCGCAGGGCTCGCGTCACGGTTTCCCGGCTGGTTCCGGCCAGGCTGGCCAGCTCCTGATGCGTCAGCTGGACAAGCGGCAGGCCCTCGTCGTTCAGCTCCGCCACGCCTGACTCGAACAGTCTGAGCAGCACATAGGCAACCCTGCCCTGGGCGTCTTTGTAGGAGAGAATCTGTGCCTCATCGTCCATGCCGCGCAGGCGCTCCGCCAGCGTGGCGGTCAGGTTGAGGCTGATACTCGGGAAGTTCTCCATCAGACGGCGGAAATCGTCGCGGTACAGCAGCCAGCAGGTTACCTCGCCCAGGGTGAGGGCAGTTGCACTGCGGGCGGCTTCGCCGATGAGCGCCATCTCACCGAAGAACTCGGGTGGCTGCAGCAGCGCCAGGGTCTTTTCGTGTCCACCCAAATCGACTTTTGAGAGCTTAACGAGGCCACTCTCGAGAATGTAGAGTGCGTCGCCGCTGTCGCCTTCCTGAAATACCGTGTGGCCTGCCTCAAAGCGACGCTGGGCAAGGACGGAGGCCGCTAGTTCCAGTGCGCGCTGAGGTGCATCTTTGAACAGTGGCACACTGCGGAGGAAATCGGGAAACTGCGAGGATGTTGGTGGCATTGCTTTCAAAGGTACCAGAATGGCGCAACCCGGTAGCGCGGCGCGGAAGTATACTCAGGCATGGCTGCAGTCCTGGCGTGCCGTGACGTGCACCGTTCCTACCGCAATAAATCAGGAGTAACTGACGTTCTGAAGGGCGTGAACCTTGAGGTTGCAGGCGGCGAGGTCTGCGCCATCCTTGGGCCGTCCGGTTCCGGCAAGTCGACGCTGCTGCGCCTCCTTGCCGGCCTGGACCGGCCGGATAAGGGCGCCATCAAATGGGACTCGTTTCCGGTGCATGAGCATCGACCAAGCGACCTTGCTGCTGTGCGCTCGCGTAATGTCGGGCTCGTGTTCCAGCAGCACTACCTTCTCGATGACCTGAACGTGACGGAGAACGTGAGCCTGCCCGGCCGCATCCGTAACGAACCCGATGACGGCCGTGCTGCGGAGCTGCTTGAACTGGTCGGACTGAGTGAACGGGCCGGATTCATGCCTGAACAGCTTTCGGGTGGAGAGAAGCAGCGGGTGGCCGTGGCCCGGGCACTGTTTGACAGGCCGCCGATTATCCTGGCGGATGAGCCGACCGGAAGTCTGGACCGCCAGAACGCCTTTGCCGTGTACCGACTGCTGGTTGAACTTGCCCGCGAGCGGGGTTCGGCTGTGCTGCTGGTCACCCATGACGAGGGCCTGGTCAAAGACGTCGATACACGCTATCTGCTGGCTGCTGGCCGGCTTGAACCGGTCGGGGAGCCAACAATATGACCACCACGCCTTATCCGCTCTATCTGGAGAGAACGCTCAGCCGCCGGCTCTGGGGCGGCAGCAAGCTGCAGGCCTGGCTTGATCTGCCCGATCCGGGTGCGCTGGATCCCTGGGGTGAAAGCTGGCAGGTGTATGCCGCCAACAGGATCAGCAACGGTCCGCTGGCAGGACGCACGCTGCAGCAAGCCGCTGATCTGTGGGGCACTGCCTTCCTCGGAACCGCCGCAACCGGGCGCGAGGACAGGGAGTTCCCGCTGCTGGCCAAATTCATTGATGCTGCGCAGGACCTTTCACTTCAGGTGCACCCGAATGACGAGCAGGCCAGGCCGCATGGCCAGGCGGGCAAGGCGGAGGCGTGGCTCATACTGGAGGCTGAAGCCGGTGCGGGCATCTACTGGGGCTTTCGTGAGACGGTCACCAGTGAGCAGGTGCTCTCTGCCATAGCCGCCGGCACGCTGCAGGATCTGCTGAACCGGGTTGAGGTCAGCCCGGGTGATGTGATCTACAATCCGCCCGGTACCGTGCACGCAATCGGTGCCGGCATTCTGCTGTTCGAGATCCAGCAGTCGAGCGACATAACTTACCGGCTCTATGACTGGAACCGGCGCGACAGCCAGGGCGAACTGCGTGAACTCCACGTGGCGGAGGCAATGGAAGTGTCCTCGCTGGACGGTGGCGAGCACGCCAGGGTAAGCGGACGGGAACTGGCCGACGGGGAAACCGAACTTGTCGCGACCGGGCATTTCGTACTGAGCCGGCTCATCCCTGGCCAGGCTGGCAATCTGGTTACGGATGAGCGCAGTGTCGAACTGCTGACTGCCGTGAACGGTAACGTGAGCCTCCAGGGCAGTGACGGCAAACTGGAACTGCCGGCAGGCACCTCGCTGGTGCTGCCGGCAGTTCCGGAATCGTTTCAGCTTTCAGGCCCAGGGCAGCTGCTGCGCTGCCACCTGCCCTCCTGAATTGCGGCTCAGGCGGGCCGGCTCACGCTGCTGCCGGTGGTCTTCTCCTCGACAGGCGGCACAAATGCGCCATCATCTGACACACCTTTGAGCAGGATGGCCATGACCTCGCCGAAGTCGCTGACCGGCATGACCGACAGGTCAGCCAGAATTGCCTCAGGCACCTCCTCGAGGTTGGCCCTGTTGCTCTCAGGAATGATCACGGTTCCGATACCGGCCTGGTGGGCAGCGAGCAGCTTTTCCTTCAGGCCGCCGATCGGCAGCACCCGCCCGCGCAGCGTGATTTCACCGGTCATGGCGACATCGCCACGCAGCGGGCGCGCGGTCAGCGCGCTCACCACTGCACTGGCAATGGCGATTCCGGCGCTGGGTCCGTCCTTGGGGGTGGCGCCTTCCAGCACGTGCACGTGCAGGTCGCGGTTGTCGTGGAAATCCTCAGCCAGGCCGTACTGTCCGGCGTAGGAACGCAGGTAGGCAATCCCGGCCTGGGCGCTTTCCTTCATGACCTCGCCCAGCTGACCGGTCAGGGTCACCTTGCCTTTGCCAGGCAGTGCCACTGCCTCAATGTCCAGTGTCACGCCACCAACCGAGGTCCAGGCCAGTCCGTGGGTCAGGCCCACCTGGGCTTCAGACTCCGCCTTGTCGTCGCGGTAGGGCGGTACACCCAGCAGCTTGCGGATTGCATCCGAATCCAGCAGGCGCTCCTTCTTCCATGGCTTGTCCAGGTATTCACGCGCTGACTTGCGGATGGCTTTGGCGATCTGGCGGTCCAGATTGCGGACGCCTGCCTCACGGGTGTACTCGGTCACAATCCGCTCGATAGCTTCTGGCTGGAAGTCCAGGCGGCTGGCCATGCCGTGGTCACGGATCTGCCTTGGTACCCGGTAGCGTTTGGCGATCTCGAGCTTCTCGGCCAGTGTGTAGCCAGGAATCTGGATTACTTCCATGCGGTCCAGCAGTGGCTGCGGGATTCCGGAGAGGGAGTTGGCGGTGGTGATGAACATGACCTGGGACAGGTCGTAGGGAATTTCCAGGTAATGGTCCGAGAAGGTGTTGTTCTGCTCAGGATCGAGAACCTCGAGCAGGGCAGAGCTGGGGTCTCCCCGGAAGTCAGATGTCATCTTGTCGATCTCGTCGAGCAGGAAGACAGGGTTGACCGTACTGGCAGTGCGCATGCCCTGCAGAATGCGGCCCGGCATCGAACCGATATAGGTGCGGCGGTGACCACGGATTTCCGCTTCGTCACGCACACCGCCGAGCGACATTCGCACGAACGAACGGTTCAGGCTGCGGGCGATTGATTTGCCCAGGGATGTCTTGCCAACGCCGGGGGGGCCGACCAGGCAGAGGATCGGAGCCTTGTATTCGGCGTCCTCAACCTCGCCGGTCAGGTGCCTGACGGCCAGGAACTCCAGGATGCGTTCCTTGGGCTCCTCCAGCGCGTAATGGTCCTCATTCAGGATGTCCTCGGTGTGGTTTACGTCGAGCTGTTCCTCGTCCCGTTCGTTCCAGGGCAGTTCCAGCAGCACATCCAGGTAGTTGCGCACGACCGTGGCTTCCGGGGAGCCGCCAGCCATCTTCTCAAGCCTGTCAATCTCCTTCAGGGCGCGTTCATTGGCAGCCTCCGGGAGGCCTTTTTCCTCAACCTTTTTGCGCAGCTCCTCAGTTTCAGAAGCTTCGTCATTGCCGAGTTCCCGCTGAATGGCCTTCATCTGCTCACGGAGGTAGTACTCGCGCTGGTTGCCGTCCATCTGCGCCTTCACCCGGGCGTTGATCTGCTTCTCCGTGTCCATCCGTTCAATGTCACGGCTCAGGTAGCTCAGCACCAGCGCAAGCCGGGCAGCGGGGTCCATCTCCTCAAGCACTGCCTGTTTGTCGGCTACTTCCCAGGAGCTGTACTTGGCGACCTTGTCGGCAAGTATGCCGGCTTCCTTCTGGGAGCGCAGGTCCTCAATGTGGAATGAATCCAGCCGCAGGTTCTTGTTGTGGCTGACGTATTCGCTGAATGAACGCTTGACTTCCTCGACCAGCGCCTGCGTCTCGGTGTCGGTCTTTGCGCCGGCTGATTCCGGGATGGTGCGCACGCGGGCACGCAGTGTTTCGCCGGGCAGGAATTCCTCGACGATCGCGCGTTCCTTGCCTTCAACCAGCACCTGCAGCGTGTCGTCCGGCAGGCGGATCACCTGCTTGACCACGCCAAGCGTGCCTACGTGGTGCAGGTCCTCAGCTTCCGGATCATCAATCCGGGGTTCCTTCTGGACCAGAAGCAGTACGCGGTTGTCGCCAGCCTGCGCTTCCTCAAGCGCGCGCTTTGACTTCGGCCGGCCAACCTCCACATTGTCATAATTCCGGGGCAGCACCACTACCGTGCGAAGTGCGACTACAGGCAATTCCCATTCCATGGCCCCAGTTAAACCCTTAGGCGCCCGGCTCTCCGTAAGGCAGCTGACGACGCCTCCACAACATGCTGTTGCCTTCAACCGTGCATTCAACCACTTGCTCTGTACGGAGCCAGCCAAGCCAGGCGGCCACGGTGCTGAAGTTGAGCAGGTATCGGACCGGGTCGGTCATATGGATGTCAAGTGCGTCAGCGAGCCGTTTGAGTATGGTGCCGAGCTCAGCGGGGGTGTCGAGTGCTTCGAGCAGTGCGGCAGTCACCCGCTCGATGGCCGCCAGGTTAAGCCGGGCAAGCTCGCTGACCGGCGCAGGAGAACCATGGCCGGGCGCAGCCAGGCGTACGGGCAGCGCGGCAAGTCGGCGCACGCTTTCCTGCTGCTGTCCCGGATCGTGACTGAATGGCAGGGGGTACTTTTCCAGCAGGTCAGCGCCGAACAGTCCGTCGGCCGCGATCAGGACATCCCCGGCAATGACTGCCAGCTGTTCCCTGGCGTGACCGGGTGCGTCGATGAGCTCGAGCTCCACGCCCAGCAGGCTCAGGCGGCCTTCGTTCAGCTCCCCGTGTACTTCGGACGGCTGGCCGTGGGTCCATTTCTGCAGCAGTTCAGGCAGCGGCTGGGCCCCGTGGAACAGGCCGAGCGGCTGCAGCGCGGGCTCACGGATGACCGTGGCAGCGCCTGCAGGCGCCAGGATACGCGCGTCCGGCAGCCGCTTGTGCAGCCAGGAGTTGCCTCCGAAGTGATCGGAATGGGCGTGGGTGTTGATGATGGCAGCCGGCTCCAGGCCCAGCTCACGGCTTGCTTTCAGGAGGCGGCGCGCGTAGTCCTTGTCCTGACCGGTATCAACGAGTATCGACCGGTCATCTTCCGCTCTGATGATGAAGGTGTTGACGGCGGCCGGGAGATACCAGACGCCGTCGGTCAGTTCCTGTGCAGGATGCGTAGCCATATGTTGGCGCACACCATAACCGTTGCTCAGCCCTGGCGGCGCAGACGCGCGATGTAGAAACCATCGAGTCCATCGACGGGAAGAACATAATGTCCGGCTCCTGCCTTGATGAGCCGCACTTCAGCGGGTGCCTCATGCGGCTCGGCAGTGAACTCAGGATGCCGTTCAAGGAAACCGGCGATCGCTTCCGGACCTTCAGCCCGGCTGAGTGAACAGACCGCGTATAGCAGCACGCCGCCCGGCGCGCACACCGTGGCTGCGGAATCGAGCAGCTGGTGCTGAAGGGCGGCTGCCGCCGTGATGTGTTCAGGCTTGAGCCGCAGTTTGATTTCCGGGTTGCCGCGCAGTGTGCCCGTACCCGTGCAGGGCGCGTCGAGAAGAACGTAGTTCGCGGGCTCAAGGTCAGCCGGCAGTTCCCGCAGGTCCATGACACGGTGATTCAGCCTCAGCTGCAGGCGCCGCAGATTCTGCCTGGCCCGCCATACTTTCTGTTCGTCGATCTCGATGCTGGTCACCTTTGCTCCGGCAGCCGCGAGGACGGCGCCCTTGATGCCATTGCCGCTGGCCAGGTCGTACACCCTGTCGTCTGTTCCGGCAGCGAGCATGTGCGTCACGAGAAGTGAGGCAGGATTCATGGGCTGTACCAGGCCGGCCGTGAAACTCTCAAGGTCACTGAGCGGCCATTCAAGCCGTACTCCCAGGCTGCCCCTGACCGGGCCGGGCGTGACTTCACTGCCTTCGGCGCGGAGTACCTCCCCGGCTTGCGGGGCAAGTGCGGCCAGCCACAGCGGTTCAGGCTGGAGCATGCCCTCGGCCGCCTCAGCGGCTGCCTCCTCACCGAGGCTGTCCTGCAGTTCTGTGTATAACCAGTCCGGCAGACTGAGCGCGGTTGCGGAATCTGCATCCACGGGTGATTCAACCCGGCGCAGCACCGCGTTGACCAGGCCGGTCAGGTTCGGTGCACTCCGGCGGATGATGCTGACCCATTCGTTGGTGACGGCGAAGCGCGCGGATTTGCGGATCAACAGCTCATAGGCTGCGATGCGCAGACCGATCTGCACGCGTTCAGGCAGCCGCTCCGGTGCCTTCAGCAGGGGAGCGAGTGCCGCGTCCAGCCAGATCTGCCAGCGCAGTACGCCATACGTCACATCGGTGATGAAGGAGCGGTCACGCCTGTCGGCAATCTCAGCAAGCGACGCGTGCAGCGTCGGAGCCGCGAAGGCCCCGCGCTGCACGCGCCGCAATACCTCAAGTGCCGTATGTCTTGGTGAAGCTGACGCTATGGTCTCAATCCCTGCTTGCCGACAGGAAGTAGAGCAGGTAGGCAATTGAGGTCGCTGCTGCTGCCACATACGTCATGGCGGCGGCAGTGAGCACCGAGCGGGCACCACCGGTATCGGTGGGTGTGACGATGCCGAGTGTCTGCATCTGGTTGAGCGCACGGCGGCTGGCGTCAAATTCGATCGGCAGGGTGATCAGCTGGAACGCAACCGCGGCAGCGAAGAGCCACACGCCAATCTGAAGCAGGCCGGTGGCACCGAGCATGATGCCGAAGATGGCCATTATCGGTCCGAACTGGGAGCCGATGTTGGCGACAGGCAGCAGTGCGTTGCGGATGTTCAGCGCCTGGTAGCCCTTGGCGTGCTGGATGGCGTGACCCACTTCATGGGCGGCTACTGCCATACCGGCGACGCTGGCGCGGGAGTATATTCCTTCGGACAACCGGACTGTCCTGCTCCGGGGATCGTAATGGTCGGTGAGCTGGCCCCGTACGGGCTCAACGCTGACATTGTTGATTCCGTTGGCCTGGAGTATGGCGATGGCCACGTCACGGCCACTCATGCCTGCGGTATTGGCCCGCTGACTCCATTTGCCGTAGGTGTTCTTGAGCCAGCCCTGAATCAGCATGGAGCCGACGAAAGCAACAATGCCTATGAGGTAATACGTCATCATGTGCTGCGGATCCCTTCCTTCCTGGGCTCCGGGCCGTGATTGCGGCCGCTGGTTGAGCCCGTGCAGCGGATTGCCGGTTAACCCGGCAACCAGACCTGATAGTAACACGCTCAGGTTTCCTGCAGTGCAGCGCGATTCCCATGCAGGCGCTGCCCCAGAATCTAGCAGATTGAACCGGTACACACTGAGTCCTGCAGACAGTACACAGGGAGGGCCATGGTTGCGCAGATCCGTTGTCAGGCTGAAACCATGCAATGAAGCTGTGGGTCAGGTATGACCCACCCAGGCGTCCGCCACGGTCGAAAGTCGGCTGATAGCCGAGCCCCAGCGCCTTGACTTAGTCAAGACCCCGCCATATACTCCGCCCTAATGATGAGCTTCACGGGCCAGCGCGATATTGCAGTAACCGGAATCATTAACCTATGCCCGTGGGGTATCGCCCTGTAGCTGTTTGCAGCCACAACTGCGTGAACCCCGCCGATAAACCAGCCGGCGGGGTTCATTTTTTTAGGCAGGTCATCATCAACATTGCTGGTAGGGAGGTCGCCATATGAAGGTCACAGGCAGGAATTGCAGGGGTGCAACATGAACGGTGCAGCAGCGCTGTTGCATGCCCTGCAGCTGCAGGGAGCCGAGGTGGCCTTCGGTCATCCTGGCGGGGCAATCATGCCCATTTACGATGCGCTTTACGATTCGAGCATCAGACACATACTGGTACGGCATGAACAGGCGGGCGCCCACGCGGCTGACGCGTATTACCGTGCCAGCGGCAAGGTCGGCATCTGCATGGCCACGAGTGGCCCCGGAGCGACCAACCTCATCACCGGACTTGCGACCGCCCAGATGGATTCTTCAGCGGTCGTTGCCATTACGGGCAATGTTGCCCGTGGTCTGATCGGTACTGATGCATTCCAGGAAGCCGATGTTTATGGCATCACGGCGCCGATCACCAAGCACAACTATCTGATTCAGGATGTGAGGGACATTCCGCGGGTTGTTGCCGAAGCGTTCCATATTGCTTCGACCGGTCGACCCGGGCCGGTTCTTATAGACATTCCCAAGGATGTTCAGCTGGCTGAGTTTGATGGTGACTTCGAGGTTGAGATAGACCTGCCCGGTTACCGTCCCACCGTACAGGGGCATGCGGGCCAGATCCGCAAGGCTGCGGAAGCCATCCGCAGTGCGAAGAAGCCGGTGATGATGGTCGGCGGAGGCTCGCAGTCCGCGACTGACGAGGCCATTGCCTTCGCCGAAGCTGTCGGCATTCCGGTAATCACCACGCTGATGGGCATCGGAGCCTATCCGCCGGCGGGTGAACTGTCCCTGGGCATGCCGGGCATGCACGGGACCGTGACAGCCAACCGGGCAATCACCCACTGTGACCTGATCCTCGGTGCCGGACTCCGCTTTGATGACCGCGTCACCGGCAAGCTCAGCCGTTTCGCGCCCAAAGCGACAGTGGTGCACATCGACATTGATCCCGCAGAAATCAGCAAGCTGGTGAAGGCGCATGTGCCCGTGGTCGGCGACCTCCGCGATGTGCTGCCGCGCCTGCAGGCCGAATTCAGCGGTCCGCTGGAGATTGACGAATGGTGGACCACGCTGCGTGAGTGGCGGGAGAAGTACCCCGAGCGCATAAAGACGGACAAACCCCTCGTCAGCCAGGAAGTCATCCAGATGTTCGAGGAAGCCACCGGCGGTGACTGCATCGTGACGACGGAAGTCGGGCAGCACCAGATGTTTGCCGCCCGACTGTTCCCCACGAAGAGTGCCCGCAGCTTCATCACCTCCGGCGGTCTCGGCACCATGGGCTTCGGCCTGCCCGCCGCAGTCGGTGCAGCCATTGCCCGCCCGGGTGAGCAGGTTGTTTGCATTGCGGGCGATGGCAGCGTACAGATGAACATCCAGGAGCTCGC